>NZ_JAUBTO010000003.1:50260-95476 GCF_036702495.1 Microcoleus sp. C2D2
TTCCACAACAAATTTATTCTTTTATGAACGGGCAAGATGCCCGTTCCACAACAAATTTATTCTTTTATGAACGGGCAAGATGCCCGTTCCACAACAAATTTATTCTTTTATGAACGGGCATCTTGCCCGTTCTTGAAAATGGTACAACATCTCAGTTAACATAAACAAAATACTCCTCGTACTATGCGAATAATTCATACTGCTGACTGGCATTTAGGGCGACGTTTTCGAGGGATCGATCGCACTTTGGAAATTGCGATCGCCCTCGAACAGATTTTGAAGCAAGCAAAAGCCTTGGATGTCGATGCTGTGCTCGTCGCCGGCGACATTTTTGACGTGCCCAACCCCACCGCTTACGCCGAACGCATTGCTTATAACTTTTTCTGCGAACTCCAAGCGGCAGGAATTCCCGCAATTGCGATCGCCGGTAATCACGATTCGGCATCCCGCATCGACAGCATCGCGCAATTGCTTTCCCTCGCCGGTGTGCGCGCTTTAGGCAAACCCAGGCGATCGGCAGACGGCGGCACGATTACTCTTAATACAAAAAGCGGTAAACTTTGTGTGGGAGCGATGCCTTTTGCTTCCGAACAAAGACTGTTAGATGCTAATTCTCTCTGGCAGTCTGGCGATGCCGAACGTCGAAAAGATTATCGCGAAATTGTAGCATATTTACTCGAAGATTTAACCAGGGATTTTAGAGACAATACTGTCAATTTTCTCATGGGACACATGAGCATTGACGGCGCTCGATTGGCAAAATCCGAAGTCGCTTATTACACGCGAGAAAAATACCTGCTGTCCTCGCAAACCCTGCCGCCGGAAGCTCAGTATGTTGCCCTCGGACACATCCACATTCATCAGCGGATTTCTGAGACTTCTCCCGCTTATTATTCGGGTTCTTTGATTCAGTTAGATTTTGGAGAAGCGGAACAGGAAAAAGGATTTTGCTTGATAGAAGTTGAGCCGGGAAGTCAGGCAAAGGTGGAATTTAAGCCTGTGACTTGCCACAAGCCGTTAAAAGTGCTTAAATGTCATCATGACAATCTTGATGAAACTTTACAAGCTCATCAGTATCATCCTGGTTTTTTGAAAGTAATTGTCGAAATGGACAGTCCGCAAATCGGACTTGCCGATCGAGTGCGCCAAATCTGTTCTCAAGCCCTGTTAATTGAACCGCGCTATCCAGATGCAGCGCTAGAACTAACAGAAATAACTAATATCGATCCCAATAATTTCGATCCGGCAGCAGAGTTTTGCAACTATTATCAAAACCGATTGGGAACGACACCGAAACCGGCAGTATTGGAGGAATTTAAAAATTTGTACAAGAAGTTTAAGGAAACAGTTAACAATTAAATCCGTAAAAAGATACACTAACTTCCAGGCTCCGTCTGGAAATATCCAGAGGCTCTGCCTCGCGCTTAAATAGGAAAATTGGAGGCAGAGCCTCCGGGTATGCGTTACCAGGCAAATAGGAAAATTGGAGGCAGAGCCTCCCGATATGCATTACCAGGCTCCGCCTGGTAAAGAGTAATACAATCTAAAACCCCAAATCCTAAAACTAAAATCAGTATGCGTCCACTAGAACTTATTCTCGAAGGATTTACCAGCTTCCGCCAGGAACAGCGTTTAGATTTTTCTCAACTCGATTTGTTTGCAATTACTGGTGCTACAGGTGCGGGCAAATCTTCACTGCTAGATGCGATGACTTACGCTCTTTTTGGCACGACAACTCGCAGCGGAAAACAAGTAGGTGATTTGGTAAGTCAAGGTAGCGAAAATTTAAAAGTGCAGTTGCGTTTTTCTGTGGGTTCGGCACAGTATCGGGTGACGCGAAGGTGGCGTTTTCGTCCGAAAACTCCCGAAAATAAGGTGATTTTGGACAACTGGCAAAATGGCGGATGGGAGACTTTGGGGACGAGTATTGTTGCTGTTCAAAATACGATTGAACAGATTTTAGGAATGGATTTTGATACTTTTACGCGAGCAATTGTTCTGCCTCAAGGCAAGTTTGATGAGTTTATTAAAGGGGATACTTCAAAACGCCGGGAAATTTTGCGGCAGCTAGCGGGATTTGAGATTTTTGAGCAGATGCGGAAGGAAACAAATGAGCTGGCAAAGTTGCTGAAACAGGAACGGGAAATGGTGGAAAGGCAGCTAGCTGAGTTGGGTGCGCCGACGGCGGATGAGGTGGCTCAAGGACGATCGCAACTTTTGATTTTAGAGCAGCAGTTGCCTGAGTTCGATCGCGCTGTTATGAAAGCTCAGAAGGCTCTAGATGAAGAAGAACAGCTATTTTCGCAAATCGCTCGCTGGCAAGAGCTGCAACAAAAACTGGCTCAATTAAATGCTAATTCCGATGAAATGAAAATTTTAGCACAGCGTTTAGAAAAGGCGCAAGCTGCCAATCATTTACAGGGAGATTGGGCTTTAGTGCGATCGGCTCGCAGTCAGTATGAAACTGCCGAAAGTGCCTCGGTGGCAGCGCGAAAGCAGTTAGTTAAAGCTCGCTGTGAGCTGGCAGCACAGCAGCAGCAACTTGACGCGGCCAAAGCCAAAGAAGAGATTCTAGCGCCACAAATTAAGGCTCGCGAAGATGCTCTGGCTGCTGCTAAAGTATATGAAGAACAGCGCGTTCAATTAGAAAAAGAAGTGGCGCTTGCCCAAAAAAATCAACAGGAAAAACTTACCTTTTTTCAAGCAGCAGATAAAGAAGTGGAAGCTGCCAACACTAAAATTAAAGGTGCGGGTTTTCGAGTTACTCAAATAGCGACCCAGCTCGCACAGTCTTCGCCTGGAGGAAAGCGTTTAGAGCAATTGCAGCAAATTGCACCCTTATTGATGGAATTTCAGCTAATTGCCAACCAGGGAAAAACTCAGCAGCAACAGTTGGAGAAATCTCTCGCAGAGAAGGAAAGCGCTCAACAGAGTTATGTGGAGCTGGCGACTAATTTAGAAGCAGCAGAAATCAGGCTAAAAGAGTGCGAGCGCGAGTTAGAAGCGGCCCAAACCGCTAATGCGGAAGCGGCACGTTTAGAGAGTGTTGCTGCTATCAGAATGTCGCTGAATTCTGGCGATACTTGCCCGGTGTGCGGAGGGGTGCATCCTGAGAGCGAGCTCCTCCCTCCTTTGCCGGATTCTAATATTGTCGATGTCGCTGGTTTGCAGCGGAAATTGGCGGCTGCAAATCGGGTTTTTCAAGCTGCTCAAAGCTTGGCGGCTGAGGGAAAAAGTGCAGTTTCAGCCTGCCTGCAAAAAGAGTCGGAAATTGCTCAAATGCTGGAATTAACCGCGAATAGACTTGCTGAATTGCAGCAGCATATCACTCAAGTTCTGGAAGATCCTCAGTGGGAAGTGTTGCAGTTGCAGCAGGATCTGGCAATACTTAAAGAGAGCGACCGCCAATACCGCGAAACCGAGCAGCAGTTCCAACTAGCATCATTGGAGTATGAAAAATTTCAGGAAAGAGTTAATTTTGCTTTGGCGACTCAAGCAGCTAAACAGCAAGAATATCAAGATGCGAGCGCCGAATTAGACCGCAGGCTGCAGCAGTTGCAAAATTGTGTAAATGCGCTTTATGAAATTACCGAATATCAACCTTATCCTAATTTAGTAAAAGCCTTAGAAGAAGACAAGCAAGGCTTGGCAAATCTGCTGAAGGTGGCCGAAAAATCATATCAAACTGCTCAAAATACGGTTATTCAAGCAGCAGAGAGAGAGCAACAAGCTGGAGAGTTTTTTGGAGAAGCCCAGGCCCACAAACACCAGCTAAACCTGGATTGGTTAGCAAAATTAACAGCGGCTGATTTCACAGAAGAGACATTTTTAGCAGCGCTTGCGACATTTAAGCAACAATCGGAATGGGAAAATGCTATTCGCTCTCACCGCGAATCAAAAATTCAGTTAGAGACGCGGGCGAAAGATTTGACCGAGGCGATCGCAGGCAGAACTACCGATGAGAATAATTTAGCACAAGTGCGATCGGCAAAACATACCGCCCAAGAAAACCTCAAACAAGCCAACAACAACCGCGCCGAACTTTTAGCTTGGATTCAAGTAGCAGCGCAAAATCTCGAACAAGCCGAAAGACTGTCACAGCAAATCACAAATTTCACAGAACAAGAGCAAACTTATCACACCTTAGCCCAGAATCTCAAATCCAACGAATTTCAATCCTACATTTTAGAACATTTAGAAGCAGAATTAGTCGGCAGCGCCACATTAATTTTGCAAGAATTAACCGAAAATCGGTACAAACTAAGAAACCAAGACGGCGAATACTGGGTAGCAGATAATTGGAACGGCGGCGAAGCTAGACGAGTGCGCACTCTTTCCGGCGGCGAAACCTTTGCCACTTCCTTATCAATGGCTTTAGCTTTGTCAGAGAAACTGTCTCAAGGAGCTCACTTGGGCAGCTTGTTTCTCGATGAAGGATTTGGTACTTTAGATACCGACACTCTCGAAAGCGTTACTCAAATTTTAGAATCTTTGCGGCAGCGAGAAAGGCTGATTGGAGTGATTACCCACGTTCGAGAATTGGGCGAAAGATTGCCCGCACAAGTTAAAGTGTTTAAGTCGCCGCAAGGTTCTAAAATAGAAGTTGAAAGAGTTTAATTATAATATAATAAGACTTAGGTAAAAAGTAGTGTGACTCGCTTTGTAGCGCTATCGCTGCACAGTCCGCATCCTAACAAATATATGTATGGTGTGCACGGCGCAGTTAACTAAGTTGTTTTTGGATCTAGTAAAACCGTTTTTAAAATCATGTCAGCCAAAGATATCTTTCACAACACAGTACGTTCGGCTTTGGAGAAAGATGGATGGACAATTACTCACGATCCTCTGTTTCTCAAAGTAACTTCTCAAGTAAAAATTAAGATAGATTTGGGAGCAGAAAAATTACTTGCTGCCGAAAAGGGGATTCACAAAATAGCAGTAGAAGTAAAAAGTTTTTTGGGGTTGTCGGCGCTGTCAGAATTCCATACGGCTGTTGGTCAATTTCTTAATTATCGAGTAGCCTTAGAAAATATGGAATCAGAACGAGTGCTGTATTTGGCAGTGCCTACAGATATTTATCAAGATTTTTTTACAGACTCGTTTGTTCAAAATGTGTTAGAACGATATCAAATAAAGCTGCTGGTTTTTCATGTGAAGGGACAGGAGATAACATTATGGAAAGATTAGATTATCGCCAGTTAGTTCAGAAAATCATACATCAACACGCGACAGAGCAGTCTGAGCAAGATGTAGAAACCACTGAAATTGTTTTCGATACGGAACGCGATCGCTATTTATTGTTGTATGTGGGATGGCGGGATGAAGAACGAATTCATGGATGTCCGATTCATGTTGATATCAAAGATGGAAAAATTTGGATTCAGCGCGATTTTACGGAAGCAGGAATCGCCAATCAGTTTCTTGAATTTGGCGTCCCTCAAACAGATATTGTTTTGGGATTTCGAGCGCCTTCTGTGCGGCAATTTACTGGATTTGCGATAGCGTAAATCCTTAAATAATCTCCCAAACAACAAAATACCCAGAACCCTGAATCCTCCAAATCGGGGTTCTAATAGGTAAGTTTTGTCAATCTACTTCATGCCCCACGAAACAAATATTATATGAAAAATCACCCGACTCGAATGCAATCGGTACAGTCGCCAATAATTCCATTAGTTGGCGAACTGATCCTCCAAAATCCGGGAACGATATCCTTAGGACAAGGTGTAGTTTACTACAATCCGCCCCAAGAATCCTTTGAAAAAATCCCCGAATTCTTGGCAACTCCCGACAATCACAAATACAAAGCCGTCGAAGGAATTCCACAATTACATGAGGCTATCGCAGCCAAACTCAAAACAGATAACAACATAGAAATTAACAGCAAAAACTGCATTGTTGTTACCGCCGGCAGCAACATGGGATTTACCAATGCCCTTCTCGCTATTACCTCGGCGGGAGACGAAGTTATTCTCCAAGCACCTTATTACTTCAACCACGAAATGGCGGCAGTTATGGCAAATTGCCGACCAGTGATAGTAGAAACCGAAGCCAACTATCAACTTAATATCGATGCTATAAAAAAAGCAATTAGCGACAAAACGCGAGCCATCGTCACCGTTTCACCCCACAACCCAACAGGCGTGGTTTATCCTTCCGAAGCACTCCGGGAGGTTAACGAAATATGCCGCCAGCACAATATCTATCACATCAGCGATGAAGCATACGAGTATTTTACTTATGACGGCGTCAAACACTGTTCGCCCGCCGCTTTTCCCAACAGCAGCGAACATACAATTTCCCTGTTTACCCTCTCCAAAGCCTACGGTTTTGCGAGTTGGCGGATCGGGTATATGGTAATACCAGAACACTTGCTCGTTTCCGTGAGAAAGATTCAAGATACAATCTTAATTTGTCCGCCGGTAATTTCTCAGTATGCAGCCCTGGGAGCCTTGCAAGTTGGTAGAGGTTACTGCGATAATTATGTAAGGGCGATCGCATCTGTGCGGCAACTCGTATTAGACGAACTCAATACCATCCAAAACTTGTGTACAATTTCCCCGGCCGCCGGAGCATTCTACTTTTTCTTGAAAGTTGATACTGAACTCGATACAATGGAATTAGTGGAACAATTAATTCGCGAATATCACGTAGCAGTCCTTCCCGGTACAACCTTCGGTATGGATAGCGGCTGCTATTTGCGGGTTGGTTACGGTGCTTTGGAGAAAGCAACCGCCACCGCAGGTATTAGGAGATTAGTTAAAGGTTTGAAGACAATTTTAAACAAGTAAAATAGGAAAATTAAAAATGGTTGCCACTAACTTGAAAGCAAATACAAATATTCAAGATACCTCCGCTGCAAAACTGGCAGACTTGCGCGATTTGATGGGAGATTACGACTTAGATTGCTATTTCATCCCAGCGGTTGACGAACACTTAAATTTATCAGTTCCATCAGCCAAGCAACGGCGAGCTTGGATTTGCGGTTTTACGGGTTCCGCCGGCGATTTGTTGGTTGGCAAAAATTCCGCTTGGTTGTTTGTGGATTCCCGCTACTACGAACAAGCAGAATTGCAAGTAGATTCTGGACTCATCGAAATATCGAAACTCGGCTTAGAAGGAAATTTAACTTCGATTGAAACTTTAGCAAAACTGGCTGTAGAAGCGGCACAAAAATCAACTAAAATTCGCCTGGGTTTTGACCCGTTTACCCTAGGGACAGAGCAATATCAAAATTGGGTAAAAAAATTTGCAACGGCGGAGATTGAGCTCATACCAATCCCGGAGAATTTGACAGACAAAGTTCGATCGCAAAATCCTTGGAAAACAGCAGAGACTTTACCCGCGATTGATGCAGAGCCTATATTTAGCTTACCTGTATCCCTGACAGGAGAAACCGCCGCCGAAAAATTAGCCAGAGTCAGGGAAGCGATGCAACTCGCCAATATCGACGTGCTTCCGATTACCAACCTGAATCAAATAGCGTGGCTGTTCAATCTCCGAGGCTCGGATATTCCCTACATTCCCATTTTCATATCCTATGCCATTGTCACCACAGATTCAGCGTTTTTGTTTACAAATACCGAACGAATTCCACTAGAAATCAAGCAAGAATTGCGGGCGGATGTAACTTTGCTTCCCTACGCAGACTATCCGCATACATTAGAAACTTGCGTAAATTTGCCAAATAAAGTTCGGGTACTTTTAGACCCGAAACACAGCACAGCAGGCACGTACCAGTTACTATTAAACCAGCAAGAAGCGCAGTTCTACAACATCGAAATAGTTTTTGATACTCATCCGGTAGAAGGGATGAAAGCTCGCAAAAATCCTGTAGAAATCGAGCAGATGAAATCAGCTAATTTCAAAGCAAGTCGAGCGAAAACTTTGACTTTAAAGTGGTTGACAGAACAGCTAGAAAATGGTAAGGTAGTGACAGAGTTCGATGTCAAAGAAACCATCGAAAAATTTTACCAGCAAGAAACAGATTTTCAGACTTTAACTTTTAGCACGATCGCCGGTGCGGGAGCTAATAGCTCGATCGTACATTACGGAACCCCCAGCCCAGAAATAACGTTAAAACCGGGGGAACTGCTGTTATTGGACTCAGGAGCGCAATATTTAGCAGGTACAACCGACGATACGAGAACAGTAAGTATCGGAGAACCGACGGCGCTACAAATAGAACACTACACAACAGTGTTAATCGCGCACATCAACTGTGCAATTCAGCAATTCCCCAAAGGAACAACGGGAGCGCAATTAGATGCGATCGCCCGTGCGGTATTATGGCAAGAACAGCTAGACTACGGACATGGCACCGGGCACGGAGTGGGCGCGTTTTTAGCCGGTCACGAAGGGCCAAATGGCATCAGCAAATCTGTGCAGTATCCCCTGGAAGCCGGAATGGTAACTAGCATTGAACCGGGATATTACGAACCGGGATGGGGCGGAATTCGCATCGAAAATCTCTATGTTGTCAGGGAAATGCCATCAAAAAACGGTTTGGTTTGGTACGGATTTGAACCGCTGACGTATATTCCGTTTGAGCGCAAATTGATAAATGTCGATCGGCTGTCAAAGACTCAATTAGAATGGTTGAACAACTATCACGCTTCGGTAGTCGAGAAACTGGAACCGGTACTTGATGCACCAACAATTGAATGGTTGACACAAGCCTGCGCTGCGTTAGGTAAAGCCTTGTAATTTGTCGCACATTTAACTTGTGCACCTATTTTTCGGGAAACTATTGTGGGGTGGGCACGCGACCCCGCCCCAAAGGTACAAAATAGCACATATCAGATAGGGACACGGCAGTGCCGTGTCCCTACTGTATTTAATCCGATTGAAAACTGCTATAAAGCTGGTGACAGGATTTGAACCTGCGACAGGCTGATTACAAATCAGCTACTCTACCAACTGAGTTACACCAGCAGTGAAACTTAATATAGCAAACTTATAGTCATTAGCGCAACCCCCCAGCCAATTTTTTTTTCAAATTCGCCCAAAACCCCTCGCGGCAAGGGGAAAACCGGAATTCTCCTCGTCTAGCTAAATCCCGCAGCCCTCTTTTAGAGGAGTTTGGCAGGACTTAGGCACCCCGCTCTGAGAAACCCGGTTTCTTCCTATATTTGTGATTACTAAACCCAAATTTTCGTAGAAACCGGGAATAAGCGCCTCCATCCGTAAGTTTTGTTTAGTTTATCGCTGTGGGGTTGAAACCAGCCAGACTCGCGGCCAAAGCAGATTATCTGATATCTAGTCGCTCGGTGGGGGCGGGTTTATGTAGATTGTTAGTGGGAATTATAGATTGTTGGTAAAACCCGCCCCTACAAGTATTGTGGTTAATTTACCCAACACGATAAGACTACTGACTACTGACTATTGACTGCGGACTAATGACTAATGACTAATGACTAATGACTAATGACTAACTAATCGCAGCGCCAAATCTTAATCGTCTCATCCGCACTACCACTGACAAGTATATTGCCCAAAGGTGCGATCGCCACCGAGTACACCGTACCCGAATGTCCCTTAAGACTCCTCAACAGATCCCCAGTCTGCATATTCCAAATATTAATCGTATTATCATCGCACCCGCTAGCCAAAGTCAAACCGTCCCCACTGATAGCAACCGACTCGCCCCGACTCACATAATTTTTCAAAATATGCAGCGCCTCATTCGTTCCTAAATTCGCTACACCCTTTCCCCTTCCCGAATTAGTATTTAAAATCCGCAACAAACGGCCCGTATGCAAATTCCGCAGCTTAATCGTATAATCATTGCTGACGCTAGCAAGAATCTGACCGTCCGGCGCGATCGCCACAGAATTCACCCCAACATTTAACCCCGAGAGAGTCCGCAGCAACTTGCCGCTTTCCACATCCCAAACCTTGCTCGTCGCATCCGAACTGCCACTCGCCAATATTTTACCGTCCGGGCTAAAAACCACTGAATTCACATTGTCAGAATGACCCTTCAAAGTCCGCAGCAAATCACCAGTCCGCAAATTCCACAGCTTAATCGTATTATCAGCCCCGCCGCAGCTAGCTATTATCTGGTGCTTCGGGTTAATCGCCACCGAATTCACCTCCATAGAATGTCCCGGAAAAGTACACAGCAAATCACCGTTGTGCAAATTCCAAAACTTAATGGTTTCGTCCGAACTGCCGCTGACCAACATTTTTCCGTCATAGCTAATAGCAACCGAATTTACGCGATCGGAATGTCCCGTCAGAGTGCCAAGTAATTCCGTTGTTTCTAAATTCCAAATCTTAATAGTTTTATCCCAACTGCCGCTAGCCAGAATTTTGCCGTCAGGACTAATCGCCAGAGAATTCACAAACGATGAATGTCCCGGCAGCGTAAATACACACCGCCATTTCAGATGTGTTAATTTGTTAGCTAATTCCTTCGCCCGCTTAGATGCCGCCTTAACTTCCTCTCTGCGTTTGAGTTCAGCCTCCTCCAAACGCTGGCGTTCCGCCCTAGCTTTCGCCTCTCGAAGCGCCAGCCGCCGCATCTCTCCCTTATAGACTATTCGCTGCTGCTCCTGAATTTCTTTAAGAGTTTCAATATACGGTAGGGCCCAATCTTTAGAAAACCATTCCTGAGCAAATTCTGCCTCTAAATTAAATAGCTGAGGTTCGTGACCAAAATCGATATTTAAATAATACAAATCAGCTAAAAAAGCCGCCAATAACTTGTGAATTGTCACAATTATTTGCCGAATAATCCGCAGGCTCACCTTTTGATCTTTCCCCTCCGCCTCCAACTGGTGATAAACCTCTTCCCAATTCCAAGGCTGCATCGCCACTAGAGAAACGCTCTGATTTATGACTCCCCAAAAACCGACATGAAAATTAACTTCATAATCGCTGATATCGCTGTACAGTATAGCTGTAGGTACGGGAGACAAAACACTCTGCAACCGCTCCACATCAATATCAGAAATCGCCTTTTTGAAATAGTCTCCGTAAAACTGAACCGGACACAACTCTCCGTGCTGGGGGTAGTACTGGTTCAAAAAAGCTCTCAACTTAGCCGGCAGCTCGATATTCAGATTGTGGCGAAACGAAGACGGGCAATCTTGGCTAATTTTTGCGGGAGCAACTAACAGCAGCAATCGGTGCTGCTGCTGCTGCAAAATCTGTTCAGTTTCCTGCCTGCTCAAATTAGAAAACCAGTTGTCCCTGTCCCAAATAGCTTGAATTTCGGTCAGCTTAACTCGAATTGCTTCTGATTGACACTCCCGCATTAAGTCGCGGCAAAGCCGGCTAATTGCCCGCTTATCTCTCAATTCTTGTGCCTTAATTCGATTAGCGCGTTCTTCCTTTACCCTTTCTTCTGCGTCGGCGATCGCGATTAATTCTTGTTCTCTGGCCTGCTGCCGCTGCAAATATCTCACTTGTGCTTTAATCCAGCGGGGGTCTTTTTTGATTTGCTGGTTCAAAGCACAAGAACCAGACGGCTCAATTTCTGCATAGCGTTCGTTGACAGCGCTTGCTCCCAATCTTTCTCCCAATTCGCAGGCTACAGGCTTCAACAGTTCAATTAGGGTGTCTGAGACGGGGCGGGGTAAGGACATACCAGTTAAAACTTTTTCTTACTTAAGGGCGATCGCGCGAGTCAGGCATAGGCCCTGAGGCTGGCACTCTTGGCAGGTCTATTACATTTGGGCGATCTGCCGATGGTAGTCGTGCAGGCGTATCGTGCAGCCGCGGCAGCTTAGCACCTTAACTCAATAATAGTATGTATATAGATAGTTCACATTTTACCGCCAATCTGACTCGAAAGCACCGAGGGAAAAGACTTTAGGATATTCGATCGCCCCTGAGTTCCCCCCATTCGTTTTTTTTGTTGCCATTTGACTCGCTCTTGTCTATAATCGTACTTCACCACCATAATTACGGTATTCCGACCTAATAACCGTACTTACTCGCTTAGGAACAAATATAATGAGCCCGTGGCAACGCCTAACTCAACACCTTCACTGGCCGCAACAGCCACCAGTCGCTACAAATAAATCATTGACGGCGCTGAAAAGATTTGTGTCGCTATTTTTAGTGGGAATAACTTTAAGTGTAGCCGTTGCATCCTGCGGCCAGGCAACCAGCAACAACAATCCCGCAGCCACTCCAAGCGGTGCTAGTCCAGCAGCCAACACAGGCAACGTAGAATTAACCCTCGTTTCCTTCGCCGTCACCAAAGCCGCCCACGAAGCGATAATTCCCAAATTCGTAGAACAGTGGCAAAAAGAAAAGGGTCAAACCATCACCTTCAACCAAAGCTACGGCGGTTCAGGTTCGCAAACTCGGGCCGTAATTGACGGTTTAGAAGCAGACATCGTACACCTAGCCCTCGCCCTCGACACGACCAAAATCGAAAAAGCCGGACTCATTGAACCCGGGTGGGAAAAAGAAGTCCCCAACGAAGGCATAGTCAGCAAATCCGTAGCAGCAATAGTCACCCGCGAAGGCAATCCCAAAGGCATCACAACCTGGGAAGATTTAAGCAAAGACGGAGTGAAATTGATCACCGCGGATCCTAAAACCTCAGGCGTTGCACGCTGGAATTTCCTCGCACTCTGGGGCTCGGTTGTTAAAACCGGAGGAGACGAAACCAAAGCATTAGACTTGACTACTAAAGTCTACAAAAACGTCCCCATCCTGACTAAAGATGCCCGCGAAGCCACCGATGTATTTTTCAAACAAGGGCAAGGCGACGCCTTAATTAACTACGAAAACGAGATTATTTTGGCTGGTGAGAAAGGCGAAAAACCGACTTATACTATTCCCGAAGTCAATGTTTCGATCGACAATCCAATTGCCGTTGTCGATAAAAACGTTGACAAACACGGTACTCGCGAAGTCGCCGAAGCATTTGTCAAATATCTGTACACCCCAGAAGCTCAGCGAGAATTTGCCAAAGCAGGCTTCCGCCCAGTAGATGCGACAGTAGCCGCGGAACCAGAATTTGTCAAAAAATATGCCCCCGTCAAAACCCTATTTACAGCTCAAGACTTAGGAGGTTGGGCAGATATTCAGCAGAAATTCTTCGATGACGGAGCTGTTTTTGACAAAATCCAAGCTTCAATTAGATAGTAGTGGCCGGGGCGGGTTTACGAGATGATTGGTTTTAGTCGAATACGATCGCTAAAACCCGTATCTGGTAGGGTGCGTCGCTGCTAGATATTCGATCGCGCCTTGCAGTTTGTAGGATGGCGGCGCACCCTACATCTATCTAATAAGCCGGGGCGGGTTTACCAGATAATTGGTTTTAGGCAATTATTTTTGGTAAAACCCGCCCCTACCGCAATTATTCTTTCCAACTCAAAACTATTGACTTATGGCTGGATCATCTGCAATCAGTAATCCTCAATCTCCGGTCGAAAATATCAAAAAGGCGATCGGCAAAATAACATTACCTTGGGGAATCACCCTAGGCTACCTCAGCTTAATGCTATTTCTCCCAGTTACAGCAATGCTGCTGAAAGCCAGCACAGCAAACCCGGTCGAATTTTGGAAAATTGCCACCAGTCCGATCGCCCTTTCCGCCTACGATGTCACCTTCTTTACGGCATTAATTGCGGCATTAATTAACGGAGTCTTCGGCACATTAATTGCCTGGGTATTAGTCCGCTACGACTTTCCCTTTAAACGGATTGTAGATGCAATCGTCGATTTGCCTTTTGCACTGCCCACCTCTGTCGCCGGTTTAACTCTCGCCACAGTTTACAGCGATAACGGCTGGATTGGTTCGCTTTTTGCACCTTTGGGAATCAAGATCTCGTTTACTCGACTGGGCGTAGGTATAGCGATGATATTTATTTCCTTGCCATTTATCGTTAGAACCGTACAGCCAGTTTTAAACGAGATGGAAAGAGATATCGAAGAAGCAGCTTGGTGCTTAGGTGCTTCTCAATTTGAAACCTTCTGGCGAGTAGTTTTGCCACCGCTGTTTCCGTCTATTTTAACCGGAGTAGCACTCGGATTTTCGCGAGCGGTTGGCGAGTACGGCTCTACTGTAATTGTGGCTTCTAACATACCGTTCAAAGATTTAATCGCCCCGGTTTTAATTTTCCAACGGTTGGAACAGTACGACTATGCAGGAGCAACAGTTATCGGCACTTTCATGTTAGCTATTTCCCTGGCGATGCTGTTCGCAATTAATCTCTTACAAGCATGGAGAAGACGCTATGACGGCTAATATCAATTCACCCGCTGGTTACAAATTTCCGCCCGCAGGTTCTAGTCGGAGTCAGGAAAAAGCTTGGGTAAAACCAACTTTAATCGGAATTGCGATCGGCTATCTTGGTCTTGTCTTATTTATCCCCACGCTCAACGTTTTTTACCAAGCTTTCAGAAAGGGATTTGAGCCATTTTTTTCTAACTTAACCTCGCCAGATTTTCAGCACGCAGCGCAACTAACCCTGATAATTTCTCTGATAGTTGTGCCTGTAAATACAGTATTCGGTTTGTGTGCTGCCTGGGTAATTGGTCGCAACAAATTTCGGGGCCGCACGCTATTAATCAGCATTTTAGACGTGCCTTTTGCCATATCTCCCGTAGTTGCAGGTTTAATGATTGTACTGCTTTACGGTCGGCTGGGATGGTTCGGCTCGTGGCTGGAGGGGGCCAATATTAAGGTTATTTTTGCCTTCCCTGGAATGGTGCTGGCTACTGCTTTTGTTACCTTGCCTTTTGTGGCCCGCGAAGTAATTCCTGTGTTGGAAGAAGTGGGAACAGATCAAGAAGAGGCGGCGAAAACTTTGGGAGCAAATGATTGGCAAATTTTCTGGAATGTCACGCTTCCCAGTATTCGCTGGGGATTGCTGTACGGAGTAATTTTGACCAATGCTAGAGCAATGGGAGAATTTGGAGCCGTCTCTGTGGTGTCGGGAAATATTGCTAAAAAAACGCAAACTTTGCCTTTGTTTGTAGAGGATGCTTACAAGCAGTACGCGACGCAAGCCGCATTTTCAGCGGCGGTGATTCTAGGTCTTTTAGCAGTTGTTACCCTCGTGCTAAAGGAGATTTTGGAACGAAAAACTAGCATTAAGGAGGTTGAAGAATAATCATCAGTCATTAGTCATTAGTCATTAGTCATTAGTCATTAGTCATTAGTCATGGGTCATTAGTCAACAGAACTTACGCCCTAATACCAAAAAAACCTAATTTTTAAATGTGGTAAATGACTAAAACAGTGAAACTGAGATATTGCACCATTCTCAAACAACTGTAGGGGCGGGTTAACCAATAGCTTTAAAGGATACTTAAAGAGTAAAAAACCCGCCCCCACACCGCGATAGTCCTGAAGATTGATATTGGTGCAAAATGTAAACTGAAACAAACATTAGGAGGCCCAAATGTTAGCTCACAACACTAACGAATCTGAATTTGAGGCGATCGACGATTTTCACAAAACCCAAGAATCAGATCTTCCCAAATCTGAAATTGGCGACAGCAGACGAACTCAAACCCGCATTCGCATTCGTGTTCCTAAAGAATACCATCAGGAACCTGTCATCTCTAACCTGATTTCTGAATACGGTTTAACGGTTAATTTTAATGCTGCTTTGTTGGGTGTCAAAACTTTAGATGACGGTTGGTTTGATTTGGAACTTAACGGTACAAGTCAACAGATTGAAAGTGCTCTGATTTATCTCAATGATTTAGATGTAGAAGTCTGGAGCAATTCCAATAAGCCCGATGAAGAAACTTGGTAATTAGTCACTCCTGGAGGCAGAAACCGGGAAGAGGAGTTAAGATTCTGAACCCAAACGCAGAATTTTTTTTCCTATTCGCGGTTTATTGAGTCTAATAGTCTCCAGGAATGTTAGTCATGAGTCAGCATTCATCACTCATATATATTCCTGTAAAATAACCGCGATCGCGTTTCTAGTAAGCAATGCAAGTCCTCTAAGTTTTATGAGGACTTGCATTCCTCACTAGAAAGCAATGTGATTGCGGTTGTTCGTAAGCGTTGCCCTCGAAGAGGATCGCACATCCCTATCATTCAGCAGCTAAGCACTACTAAATAATATCAGCTTACAGCTAATAACCGTGACTGATGACTATTGACTAACAAATATCGATCGCCATCGGTTAATTATTTGATTGACAATTTTGATAAAATCTGGTATTGCCTCCATCTCGGGTAGCTCAGAAAATAGCGCCCAAGTCTTCTCCAACTTTTTTGTAACAGCAGGAACAATATCCCCCTTTAAAACTTCTCAACCATCAAACTAACTCCGTTAGGCTAGGTGAGCATAAAAAAACGTTTTTGTCAATATTTAATTTAGGTGTAAGTTAGGTGAGGTGAAAGTTAGGGGCGATCGACTCTCATCCGCACCAGAAAAAGAGCGATCGCTGCTGCGTTTGGTTTGTGCTATGAATTTGATGTGTGTGTACGAGGAGAATTTGATCGTGGAACTCTATAAAGAACCGAAACACCAGATAGTTTTTGCAGATACAAAAGTTAAAGATTGCGAAAGTTTAACAGAAACTGCCAATCCCGATACAGAAATTGTTATTCTCAAAGCCGATCGCGACGGCATCAAGCAAATCGCCGAAACACTTAAACAGCGCAAAAACATTGCAGCCGTCCACATTTTGTCTCACGGCGCAGCAGCCAGCTTGCAACTGGGGGGCACAGAACTAAATCTGTGCAACATAGAAAGCTACCGCAATTATTTAGAAAAATGGTTTGCTTTGCCAGCAGCCGAGGCAAACTCGAACTCTTCAATTACAGCTAAACCGGAAATTCTACTTTACGGTTGCAACGTCGCCGCCACAGAAGCCGGTGTCGCCTTCGTCCAAAGGCTGAGCCAGCTCACCGGGGCAAATATTGCCGCTTCCGATAACTTGACCGGCAGTGCGGCACTGGGTGGAGACTGGGAACTCGAAGTAACTACGGGCAAAATAGAAACACCTTTGGCATTTTCTGCCGAGGCGAGGGAAGCTTACAGCGCAGTTTTAGTCGCCACATTTGGCGAACTGCAAGATGCAATAACTCTGGCTAACGCTTTGCCGAATCCAGACACGATTGCCATCACCGGCAACATCACCTTCGGGACCGGACAGGTTCTGCCCAGGATTTCCACGCCCATAACCTTTACCGGCGGCGGTTTCATCCTAAATTTCGCTAATAACCGGGGCTTTTTTGTAGACAGCGGGACTACCCCAGTCAGCTTTTCCAACCTGACATTGACCGGTGGTGTATCGCAAGGCAATCTCGGTACGGGCGGCGGTGGCGGTGCAGCCGGCATCGGCGGCGCACTATTTATCAACAGCGGCACTGTCACAGTTAACAGCGTGACCTTTACTGGCAACAGCGCTACGGGTGGCGCGGGCAGCGCGCCCCCCGTCGCTGCCGCAGTCGCAGGCCCTGGCGGCAACACCGATTTTGCCAGCCTGTTTCCCTTCGTTTCCGCAGGTGGCCCCGGTCAAACTGGCCTCACCGGGTTGCAAAGCATCGGCGGCGAGGGCGGGCCTGGCGGTACGGGCGGCAACGGTGGCGTTGGCAGTGGCGGATTGCCTGGTACCGGTCTTAACGGCGGCGACGGCGGCGCTGGCGGTACGGGCGGCGCTGGTACGGGCGGGACTAACGGCGGTACGGGCGGCGCTGGCGGCGCTGGCGGCGCTGGCGGCTTTGGAGGAGGAGGAGGCGGCGGCGGCAACGGCGGGGCTGGCGGCGTCGCTGGGACTGGCACAGCAGGTGCAGCCGGCATTGGCGGCATTGGCGGGGCTGGCAACTTCGGAGGAGGAGGCGGCGGCGGCGGTATACCGGGCGGCAACGGCGGGGCTGGCGGCTTCGGAGGAGGAGGCGGCAGCGGTACACCGGGCGGCCTGGGTACGACCGTTGGAGCTTTCACGCCAGGTGGCACTGGTAGCCCAGCCGGTGGCGGCGGCGGTGCTGGTTTGGGAGGCGCAATTTTTGTTAATGCTGGCAGTTTGACCCTGAACAACAGCACTTTGTTCAACAACACAGCAACAGGCGGCGCTGCGGGCGGCGCGGGCGCTACACCGGGCCAGGGCGCGGGGGCCGCGATTTTTGTCAACAGCGGTGCTACTGCAACTCTCACTAACAACACCATCACTGCTAACAATGCTACTGCGACTGCTCCTGCTGTTGCTGTGGGCGGGGGTATTGCTACTAACGGCGGTACTGTGAATGTCATAAATTCGATCGTCGCGGGCAATTTGGGCGGCGCAAGTCCTGAGGTGTTCGGAACCTTCGCTGCCACCAGTATCAACAATTTGATCGGCAACGTTGCTGGCAGCAATTTACCTGTCGCCCAGCAACTGACCGTTCCTGTAGCAAATGTCCTCGCCCCTACCCCAGGATTGAACGGGGCTACAGCCGTTCCTGTTACCTATGCTTTGGCGGACAGCACTGCCACCGTCACTAATCCGGCCATCAACGGCGGCAGCAACGCTGCAGCTGCGGCTGCGGGGGCGACTGACCAGCGAGGTGCTGGGTTTCCTCGGACGCTCGGCACTGCTGTTGATATCGGCGCCTACGAGTACGGCCCGATCGTCACGGGCCTTAAATTCAACGACGTTAACGGTGACGGCGTTCAGCAGGCAACTGAACCAGGTCTAACGGGCTGGGTGATTTCTGTAGGCACCAAGAGCGCTACCACCGCAGCCGACGGCACTTACATCATCCGCGACGTAAAAACAGCTACTCCGATTACAGAAGCGCCGCCCGCTGGAACCCCTGCGACAGCTTGGGTGCAGACTCTCGGCCCGACTCCGGCAAATACGGGTATTGTTAATGTCACCGGTGCCAACTTCGGTAATTTCCAGAAAACATCGATCGCGGGCAAAACCTACAGCGACCTCGCGGGCAACGGCCTCACGCCCGATGACACGGTATTAAACGGCATCACCGTTAACTTATACAAAGACACCAACGCCAACGGCACGCTAGAAGTCGGCACAGATACTGTAGTCGGCACTCCGCAAACGACTGCGGGAGCCGGAGATTACCTCTTCTCCAATATCGCCCCGGGGAATTACCTGATACAAGCCACTCCCCCAGCCAACACCAGTATTTCTTTCCCCGCTGCCCCAATTTTCCTTACCGCCCTAAGCGGTACTGCTGTCACCGCCCAAAACTTCGGCGTTTTCCAAAACATCACCGTCAGCGGCACCCAATTCACCGACCTCACAGGCAACGGCTTCTCTGCTGACGACACCCCCCTCAACGGCATCACCGTTCGCTTGTTCAAAGATACTAACAATAACAGCACTTTAGATAGCGGTGATGCGGAAATCGCCTCTCAAGTTACCGGGACAGCGCCAGCGGCTCCTGGTACTTATAGCTTTACCAACGTCGGATCCGGTCTGCACTTTGTGAGAGAAGACGTGCCTGAGGAATTCTCACAAACCGCGGGCCCGCCTTTTTATGCAATTAACCCGGTCAGCGGCACAAACATTACGGATCAAAACTTCGGCAACTTCCAGCTAGGCAAGATCGGCGGGATCAAATTTAACGATCGCAACAAAAATGGCACCCAAGATTTGCCAGCAGAACCACCCCTAGGAGGCTGGACAATCTACGTGGATGCCAACAATAACGGCACCTTCGATGCTGATGAAGAAAGCGAAATCACCGATGCTACGGGTCAGTATGAGATCGACGACCTTACACCCGGCACTTTTACAGTGCGGGAAGTGCCACAAACTGGCTGGAGGCAAACTGTGCCCCCCGTCAATGCAGCCACGCCTACTCTTTCCGGCGGGTTTACGATCGCCGTCACCAGCGGCCTCGACTCCCAAAACAACAACTTCGGCAACTTCTTTGAGTCCGGCACCATCAGCGGTCAAAAATTCAATGACCTCAACCAAAACACAATCAAGGATGCCGGGGAAGTCGGGCTGCAAAATTGGCAAATCTTCATCGACAGCAACCCACCAAATGGAGTCTTCGATCAGGGCGAACTGACTACCATCACCGACGCCAACGGCAACTACACTATCATCGAGGTACCCGCAGGTACTTACCAGGTAAGGGAAGTCCAGCAAAACGGCTGGACGCAGACGACCCCCAACCCCGCCCCCGTTACGGTTAATCTCTCAGATAACATCACGGGCGTTGACTTCGGCAATTTCCTGCCCCAACCCGGGACGATCCAAGGACTGAAGTTCCGAGACATCAACAACAACGGCATTGTGGATGCTGGAGAACCGGGTTTGCCCAATGTCGAAATTCGGTTAATCAACCTCACGCCCGGAGTAGTGGGTGGTACTCCTATTACTACGACTACAAATAGCAGCGGCAACTATCTGTTCGCGAACCTAGCGCCGGGAACCTACCGCGTCCGGGAGGTCAACCAAACTGGGTTCACCCAAAGCACCCCCGACCCCGCCGACATCGCCCTGGCTTCGGGCGCTATTGTCAGCGACATCAACTTCGGGAACTTCCCGACGCTGACGCCGACGCCGACGCCGACACCCGAACCGACACCCGAACCGACACCCGTACCACCGACACCGCCAACACCTGGACCGACGCCTGGACCGACGCCTGGACCGACGCCGACACCGACGCCGACGCCGACACCGACGCCGACGCCGACGCCGACACCGACGCCGACGCCGACACCGACGCCGACGCCGACACCGACGCCGACGCCGACAGATTTGGTTTGCCCTGAGAACTTCCCCAGGATCGCTACTCCCAATGAGCCCGGCAATCCTTCAGTGGGTAATGTGATCGAGGGCCCTAACGGCGACGATACGATCGTGGGTACTGCCACCACTGACTCTATCTTCGGATTCGGGGGCAACGATTTGATCTTTGGCCGAGCCGGCGGCGACTACATCAATGGCAATACGGCCAACGATACTATCTACGGAGGCGTGGATAACGATACTCTCTTCGGCGGCAAAGGCTTTGACCTGATTTTTGGCGATCGCGCTAACGATACGATTTATGGCAATCGCGGCAACGACTCGATCTCTGGCGACGAAGGCAATGACCTATTGTACGGCGGCAAAGGCGATGACGTAATGTTGGGAGGCGCTGGCGACGACGTGCTAATTGGCGATCGAGGCAATGACACTCTCTGCGGCGGCGACGGTAACAATTCCTTAATTGGCGGCAGTGGCGATGATGTGCTCTTTGGTGGCACTAGCGATGACTTGCTCGTTGGCGGCACGGGCAGCGATACCCTCGTTGGCGACATTGGCCGCAATGGCTTTGTCTTGGCAGCGGGCGGGGGAACCGACACCATTATCAAGTTCACCCAAGGAGTTGATGCGATCGTCTTGGTGGGAGGCTTGGACTTCAATCAACTGTCATTGACCGCAATTAATGGCTCAACTGCGATCGGCATCGCCGGCAGCAACGAGATTTTGGCTAGAGTTGTCGGCGTGCGGCCGACCCAGTTATCGGCGAGCAGTTTTAGGTTGCTCGGTTAGTCCGCCACAAGCAGTAGGGTGCTCCGGGCGCGCACCTTACTCTTGCCTGGACAATCGGGAGAAGGGGAACGAATTCCGTTCCCCTTCTTCGGTCAAATTTGTTCGAGATACTTCAGCAAGTCGGCCATTTCTTGCGGACTCGGCTGAAACTGGGGCATTGGTGGGGTTTGCCCGCTGGTGACTTGCCGGATCAGATCCAATTGGGATTTGCGATCGGACACTCCGTGCAAGTTGGGCCCGACTTGACTGTCTGAAACCGATGTGTGACACCCGGCACAGTTCATTTGAAAGATGGCGGAACCCTGAAACGGGTTGCCCGTGAGTGATAGTACGCTTTTGACGTAAGGATCGGCGACTTGAAACTGACGAATTGTCATACTCGCCAATATGATGGCAAGCAACACCGCTAGCGCAAATATGGCAAGTCGCTCGATCGGGTTTTTAATTTCATTCCTGGCAAGTTGGTGATTCAAAGGAGTTCAATTTAAAAAACTATCTACAAGAAAATTTATTTCTCATAACATAGCTTAATCGTTCGCAGCGGGGAGAGCAAGCTCTGAGACCCCCTCAAGGGCGATTAATGCGAAATTTCATCTGTGTAAGTGCTGGTAATATTAAAAATAGGTTGTTAAATCTTAACGTTAAGGAGATCTCATGGTAGAACCGCTACTTTCAGGTATTGTTCTGGGTCTAATCTTTGTTACTCTGTCGGGGCTGTTTTTTGCTGCTTATCAGCAATACAAGCGCGGCGATCAGTTGGGTATCAACAAGTAAAAGCGCGAATTTTGCCTCCAGGGGCGGGGAGGGCGGGTTGACAACAACCCTGGATCTCAATCGTAGATATTGGCGAACCCGCCCCTACAAAACCCGTCCCACAGCTTAATTGCTGTTAATTCGCCAGACATGAGATCGGGCTTTTAGCTTCTATTTCCCAGATTTCTGCTGACACCGGTGCCGATCGCACCCTAAATGCGATCGCACCCTAAATACGATTCTCTGTACCCTCAGAATAGAAAAATTAGATATATCGATCGAGAATAGCAGCAGTTTGCACCCCTGTTTTTTCCCAGCTAAATTGTTTTGCTCTGGCTAAACCGAGCTCCCGCAAGTGCGATCGAACTTTGCCACCGACTGCAAGCTCTTGCATAGCAGTGGCAATTTCCTCGACGCTGTAGGGATTGACTAATACTGCTGCACCCCCCGCCACTTCTGGCATTGAAGACAGGTTAGAGGTGATGACAGGAGTGCCACAGGCCATTGCTTCGAGCACGGGGAGGCCGAATCCTTCCCAAAGACTCGGAAAAACCAGCGCGATCGCTTGGTTGATGACTTTGGGCAAGTCGCCCGCGGGAATGTAGTCTAAGAATTTTACTCGATCGAACAATCCCAATTCTTGAACCTGCGCTTTCAGCAGCGGCGTATAGCGTTTGTCTTCCGAACCTGCTATCCACAATTCGTACTCGGAATTATGATGCAAAGCAGCAAATGCTGCTACAACTCGCTGCAGGTTTTTATAGGGATTGTGGCGACCGATATAAAGAAAATAATTGCTTGTTGGTAAGTCTAAAAAACGGAAAAAACTGGTATCGTACCCGGGGAAAATTGGCGTAATTAAATTAGGAGGAATCTTGCAAAAATTAGCGATATCTTTGGCAGTTGATTCAGAGTCGCAGATGACGTGTTGAGCCTGGCGCAGCACTTGGGGAATGTAATAGCGGTGGTAAGGTGTCAGAGGATCGAAGCGACGCGGAAATCGCAGCGCTATCAAGTCATGTACTGTAATGATATAGCGGCAGCCTGCAAATAGAGGAGCTTCGGGAATTGGGGAAAATAACAGGTTAGATTTTAGCTGTTTGTAAATTTTGGGGAGTTTAGTTTGTGTCCACAGCAATCGGTTGATGTGTCCTTTGGTTCCTTGTTCGGGCGTTAGGTTTGCGGGGATTTGGTAGCAGTTGCTATTGGTAAATTTTTCGGCTGTTAGTAATGTTGGATTGAGGGATTTTAGGTGGGGAAATAGGTTTTTGGCGTAGATGGCTAAGCCGGTTGGTTTGGAAATTAGGAAGGAGAGGTTGATTAGCAGGTTGGATTGGGGATTGGGCATGGGATAATATGTAGATTGCGGTTTTTGGGTGGGATTTTTTTTATTTAACCTGAGATATTGCACCATTCTCAATTAGCTTTTTAGGAACAGGCAAGATGCCTGTTCCACAAGAAAATTTATCTTTTGTGGAACAGGCATCTTGCCTGTTGCTGACAATGGTGCAAGATGTGAGTTTAACCGCAGAGGGCGCAGAGAGGAAGAGAGGGAAGATTTAAAGGTATTGTTGTAAGATGTTGGCGGTTGCTTTTCCGGTTTTGTGCCAGCTAAATTGAGATGATCTGGCTAAACTAGCAGTTTTTAAGTTCGATCGCACTTTTGAATCTGTGGCTACTGTTTGCATGGCTTCGGCTATTTCTGGGACGCTGTAAGGATTGACTAATAATCCGGCATCTCCGGCTACTTCTGGCATCGATGACAGGTTGGATGTGATGACGGGTGTGCCGCAAGCCATTGCTTCTAAAATTGGTAAGCCGAATCCTTCCCAAAGTGTAGGGAAAACTAGGGCGATCGCCTGATTCATTAGTACGGGCAATTTAGAATAGGGAACGTAACCGAGAAACTTTACCAAAGATTGTAAACCTAATTCTTCAACTTGTGCTGTCAACTGCGGCGTGTAGGCATTGGGAGGCCCTGCTAGCCACAATTCGTAATTTGCGCGATCGGGCAAATTCGCAAATGCAGCAATTAATCTTTCCAAGTTTTTGTAAGGATCGTGTCTGCCGGTATAAAGAAAATAATTTTTGGCTGGCAAGTCGAGATATCTAAAATTAATATTATCGCAAGCTAGGGGAATTGCGGTCATTTTATGACGCGGAATCTGGAAAAAGTTAGCAACATCTGCCGCCGTTGCTTGAGAATCGCAAATAATGTGTTCTGCTTGCCGCAAAACCTGCGGTATGTAGTAGCGGAAATAAGCTGTTAAACGAGAAAACCGTTGGGGAAATCGCAAAGGAATTAAATCGTGAACTGTGACGATGTAGCGACAGCCGGAATACAAAGGTGCTTCTGGGATTGGGGAAAATATCAGGGTTGACTGCAATTTTTTGTAAATTTTTGGCAAGTTGAATTGAGTCCACCGCAGCCTGTTAATTTGTCCTTTCGTCCCTCGGTCCGGTGTCAGAGTGTCGGGAATTTGATAGCAAGTATAATTGTCAATTGGCTGGGAAACAAGTAATGTGGGTTCTAGCGGTTGCAGTTGCGGGAAAATATTAGCTGCATAAGTTCCGATTCCCGTTGGTTCAGGACTTAAAAAGGATAAATTGATTAAAAGTGGGTTAGACATGATGGGATCGAACACAATTTATTTATATTGTAGGGGCGGGTTTTACCAACAATCTACGTCTCAAACCAATCATCTGGTAAACCCGCCCCCATCAAACCAAAATTTATCCCTATTGTAGGGGCGGGTTTTACCAACTATCTACGTCTCAAACCAATTATCTGGTAAACCCGCCCCCACCAAACGAAAAATCAAAATGTACATTTTTCTGGCTGTATAGAAGTCAAGGTTGAAGTAAGTTATTAGTGGTGTGAGGGCTGGCTTATATAAATTGTTTTTCATCATCAAATTTTGTTAAGCTGTTGTGCATTTAAATTGTATATTTCGAGTCCCGATCAAAAATCGTCAAATCCTCTCCCCCTCTCCCCTTCACCCCCTCTCCCTCTCTAATACCATAGGCAATCTAGATGCAACACAGCTTAGTAAACCCGCCCCTACGCAATTTATCGATCGCGATCGCTCTCGACCATTTGAGCTACATCCGCCGGATTTGGCAGCCGAATTGTAGCATATTCTTGGTGAATAATCTCAAAAAAACTCTTGACTTTTTCCTCGAAACGTGCAAGTCTAAAGTTCTGACTGCGCTGCTGTGCACCAGCTTGAAGTTCTGCTAGCAAATCGGGATTAACAATTAGTTGACGTGAATGCTGGCAAAGTTCCTCAACGGTATTGAATAAAAAACCCGATCGCCCATGTTGAACAATTTCCGGTTGGCCGCCGCCGTTGAAAACAATCGGAGCACAACAGTTTTGCATTGCTTCCACAGTCGCCATCCCGAAATGTTCAAATCTTTGAGGATTGACTTCACCCAAACCGCAGCCGTGCCAAAATATGCTCGCTCTAGCATAAAGCGATTTTACCTCATCCAAGTCAGCATTGACTTTTACCTCGATCGCCCTTGAATCTTGCTTCAATAAATTCTGAACAGTCTTTAAATAAGGATTGCGGGGAATACTGCTTCCCACTAAAACAAGCCGCCATCCTTGGAATTCTTCAGGATAACCCGCTAGCAAACTGCGGAAAGCTTGAATTAATTCAATTTGCTTTTTTGTTCCCCCAGCTTCAAACTGTCCCACAGCCAAAATTATGTTTTCTTTCGGCACTTTAACTGTTGCCATTTCCACCGGGGGATAAAGCAGAAAAGTTGGCTTTAGGTTCCAGCGTTTATCCAACCACTTGACAGTAAATTGACTATTGGCAATAATGAAAGTGTAGTCATCGACAGCAAAATGACGGTTGCGAAAAGTATTGGGAAAGTGGCAGAAAAATATTGAGATAGGCGACAGTGGTTTCACTTTTTCCAGTTGGTTTGCGTTGATGAAAATATCGTAGTTTTTGCTTTCTCTGGCAATTTCATCAAAGGGATTGTCCATATCATCCACGATCGTGCTGGAATCGATACACTGCATTCCGCGTTTCTCGTAAAACCCCAAGGGAATAATTTTAATTTTGCATCCTGAAAGGTTGAGTCCGTACCAGGATTCTAAGTCGGAAACAGCAACTGCTTTGTTGGCGATAAAAGTAATGTCAAATTCATTTTGTAGCAGCGAGGCGATGGTAGCGACGTATTTTTGACCGCCACCAATAAAATGCAGTCCGTGATCGTAAATGGCGATCGACATTTTGCGATCGCCCCCAACCACCTGCAATCGAGACAAAATGCGATCGACCTTCAGGCGACTGTAAATCACCGCCAACTTTTCGGACAACTGCGGCAATACAGTGGCGATGATTTCTGGTTTCTGATACTCTCGAAGTTTTTTAATCGCTACAAATAAACTCTCGAACAGCAAATCGTACTGCTTATGGGTAAAAAAATCTGAAGTATGAATTGAAGAGACTAATTGCAAAGGTTCGTGTTTCGCCAAATACAAAAACCGATTGCGATTGCAGAAATACTCGGTAAGTTTGCTTCCTTTACTCGAACCCCGATATTCGTGATGGGCGATAGCTGCGGGAGTATAAAGCATTTTCCAACCGCGTTTGTGGCAGCGTTTGGCAAACTCTACATCCTCAAAATACATCACAAAATCTTCATCAATTGGCCCGACATCTTCCAGACATTCTCTCCGAAAAAGCACCGCCGCCCAACAAAGCCCTTCGACTTCCCGTTCTGTATCGTACTGTCCCGAATCTTTCTCGCCAAAGCCGACATCTCGCCAATAAAAATTAGGTAATTGCTGAATGCCTGCGCTGTTAATTCGCCCGTCTTTAAACAGCAATTTGCCGCTAGTGGCACCGATTTTCTTATTAGTTTCTAGCCGTTTGACAAGAATCTCTAACCAGCGACTGTCAAGGGTAGCATCGTTATTTAGAAAGCCGATATATTGCCCTTTCGCTTCGCTGATGCCGAGGTTGAGGGCTTTAGCAAAGTTGTTGGCAGTATTGACAAAAATGCGAACTTTTGGAAAGAGTTCGCGCAGGGAATTAACGGAATCGTCTTTAGAGCAATTATCAATTACAATTAAATCTAGTTGCTGTTCGGGATACGCAAGTTTTTGTAGAGATTTTAAGCAATCTTTCGTGTGGCGCAGACCGTTATAGTTGACTATAATTAACGAACATATTGGCAGTGCGGTCATTGGATTTTAGATTTTAGATTTTAGATTTTAGATTGAAGAATTGCTCTCGCGAATAAATTTGGGGCCTTGTGACCAAATTATTTTGGGTCATCTTTGATGCTTTATTGTTGTCGATCGAGCACTTGAGCGGTAATCTTCTCTAAAATAGCAGTATGTTGCTGCTGCACTGCTTTAATTTGCTCTATTTCAGACTGAAAAGCTGCGATCGCATTTTGTTGAGTCTCAAGCTGTGCTCTAACTTCGGGAGATCCGCTGCTGAATTCCGATTTAATTTTTTTCTCTAGATTTTGTTGATTTTCTTGCAATTTTTGCAATTGAATGCTCAATGTTTGAACGACGCGGGTATTAGCAAAATTGTAAATTACTTGTCGTTCGAGTACGGGCCTGAGCAATTTTCTGACTATTTTCCTAACTGCAATTACTGCGGAACCAAGCCGCCTTTGGTAAGAGGTAATGGGGATGTTATAAATGTCGAAACCCGCCTTTAACAGGGCGATGTCTTCGTCATCTTCATCTCGGGCGTGAAGCGAAGCTATCCCGAAGGGAATCGCACTATTTTCTCTTCCCGGCAGCGACGGCTCAGCAATACCAATTCGCGGCTCCAAAGTTTGGCGCAATTTATCTATTATCTGTTGAGTTGGTATCTCTTCTGGCTGCAAACTTTCCTCTCCTTTAGGTAACTTAGTATGAATTATTATGGAACAGGCATCTTTGCTGTTTCAATCATTGTAACTAATTGTGAACAGGCCGCTTTGCTGTGTGAATAATTGTAATTAATTGTGGAACAGGCATCTTGCCTGTTCAAGGGCGGGCAGGATGCCCACCCCACAATAAAACTTATCTCTTGTTAAATCAGGATTATTGCTTTCGATATTGGCAAACCTCAATTTAAGCTAACTCAATTTGACTGTCATCACCAATCATAAACCGCAGAGCTTTGGGACGAGCCGGCGCATTTGTGAGTTGAGCTCGTTGCCCGATCACGCTGTCAACAATTCGCTGGTGAATGCCAAGTATTTTCGCCCCTTGTAATATTACACTGTGTTCGATATCAGCATCAATCATCGTCACGCGATCGGCAATACTGCTATAAGGCCCGATAAAGCAATTTTCAATGCGGCAATTTTCCCCAATTAGCACCGGCCCGCGAACTGTAGAATTAATGATTTCCGTTCCTTCGCCTATTTGCACTCGTCCGATAATTTGACTTTTGGCGTCTACTTTTAATTCAGTTGAAGCTACGATACAGCTATCTAAAATGATTTGGTTTGCACTCAGTAAATCGTCTTTTTTTCCCGTATCCAGCCACCAACCCTCTAAATTGCAGGCTTCTACCTGTTTTTCCTGATTCATGAGCTGTTGAATAGCGTCTGTAATTTCGAGTTCGCCACGGGCCGAGGGTTGAATTTGATCGATTGCCTCGTGAATACTAGGAGCAAAAAAATAAATCCCCACCAGTGCTAAATTCGAGGGCGGAACTTGTGGTTTTTCTACTAACTGCAAAACTCTTCCTTTCTCATCAACTTTTGCAACACCAAAAGCAGAGGGATTGGGGACTGGGCGCAGCAAAATTAGAGCGTCTAGTTTCTGCTTCTTAAAAATCTCTAAAAACGGATCTAACTGATTCTGAATTAAGTTATCTCCTAAATACATAATAAACGGAGAATCGCCCAAAAAGGGTCGGGCAACTTTTACCGCGTGAGCGAGTCCCGCCGGCTTGTCTTGCAAAATATAAGTAATTTTTGCACCGAAGCGAGATCCATCTCCTGTTTTCGTTTTCACCTCTTCCCCGGTTTCGGGACTAATAATAATTCCAATATCCGTAATCCCAGCCGCCACAATTCCTTCAATTCCATACCACAGTATCGGCTTATTTGCTACAGGAACCAACTGCTTAGCACCCGTATAGGTGAGGGGGCGCAAGCGTGTTCCTTTGCCGCCAGAGAGGATGAGTGCTTTCATTGGGTGAACTATAAGTTATCCTTTAGGGTTTGCGGTGCTGGCTCGATTTGCCTGCACTTGTTCGCTCTCGTTGATTTTAAACCACTGCTACCCCGCTGGCAATAGTTGCCGTGTATTCTGATACAAATGATTTATTTTGCTCAAACTTTTATATTCCTGGAGGCACAGAGTGTCAGAAACCGGGTTTCTTGCTGGAGGAAGCAGCTAAAAGCTGAGGTTTTTTTGTCAAGAAACCAGGTTTCTCAAGGTCGAGAGTGCGCCTGTTTCGATTTAATGGCGTACCCTTTTAATAGCGACCGTATCGGGCCATAAATTGACTACCACTATTGTTTTGATTTGTCAACCAAGCCCACATCTGATCGCCCAGACAAAAATGCCACCATTCGTTAGGATGCTGCTGAAAGCCCGCAGCTATCATCGCATCTTTTAAGATTTTCCTGTGGCGGTGATATTCCTGTTTTTGCGGCTCCTTGCTCTTACCAAAATAATCGGGATAAGAACGTTCTGATATTTCATCAATCGGAGAACCCATATCAATTAGCCGATTATTTTCATCCACTAAAGTTACATCTAAAGCTGCACCTGTACTGTGAGGGGGAGGCATCGCGCGATCGAGGCTCGGTACTGCCCAAAATTGATATACGTGTTCTATAATCACTTGGCGTTTGTCTTCGGAAACTGGAAATTCGCAGCCTTGAGCTATGGCAATTTGATTAAAAGTATAATCTACCATAAATTGCTGGACTTCGACCGGCCGATAAGCGTCAAATATCAGAATTTTCCAATTTTGATAATTTTGCTGTAGCTCAGTTTGAGCTGCGATTAAACTATCTACAACTCCTTGCCGCAAATAGTAAGGCGAATCTGCTTTGCTGTTGTGATAGGGAGCACCCAACTTTTGATAAGGGTGCGGCATTTGAAAGGCAAAATGTTCGGTGGGAATAGGGACTAAAGGTTCGCCACATTCGTCGATAGATATTTGGTGATATGGTTTCATATCCAGGTTTCACCCTAATTTATTACTGATGAACTACAATTGTATCGCGATTCATTTCTGTCAATGAATGTTCCTGAAAGAGTTTAGCCAACTGCGACAAGTTATTCATAAATAAGTCTATAAGTTGGTTATTATTTATGTTGCCTGTCGTCAACATCAACAGCTTGTAAGGTTGCTGCTGGATCGTAAATGAATCGATAAAATCTCTATATTTGGTGATAACAATTCTGCTTTCTTGGATGGAAAGCCAGTTAATTTCTGAATCCGGAGTTGCATTTCGTCGAGGTAAATCCTTAGTATGAATACTATCGCAACCAGCAGATTGCAGCACGCGCGCAAGACGTAGTGGTAATTGTGCATCTACCAAAAACTTGATTACACTAATACTCGGTATATGCTTTTCACTTGAGTCAGCCGCGCGGCAAATAGCAAAGCAGCTAGAATATCCTCATGTTCTAAATCATCATAGTCCTCTATAATTTCTTTAGCATTCATACCAGAACTTAGTAATTCAAGAATGAACTCTACTGGATATCGGAGACCGCGAATACAGGGTTTTCCGTGGCAGATATTTGGATCGAGTGTGATGCGCTGCAAAAGCTGGTTTTTCATATTTTAGGAGCAAATATTAAATATATCCTAACCTAAAGAGCGTAGCTTTCGATCGCTTTGTAGTAAGGACTTTAGTGCTTTCAATTTCCACCTAAAGTCCTAAAGTCCTTACTGCCAAAAAATCCTAACTTTGGCGGTAAGCAACTACCGCATAAAACGGATCGCCGCTTCCTATTCGCAGCATTTGCATAAAACTCGGCAAGTTAGCCTTGCGAACTATTACTTCGGGCTTGCTAAATCCCGGTATATTAGCTCCTTTGACGGAATCAAAGTAACCCTTGACTAATTCTACCCGATCGCCCTCCGATCCTTCCCGCCAAGCCGCGATCGCCTTTTGATAAAACATCCGGTTGGAAAAGCTGATAATTGCTACGCCGCCCGGCTTCAAAATGCGGTGAATCTCGGCAAAAATTACATCCGGGTGTTGCAAATACTGTACCGAAACGCAGTTGACAACGGCATCAAACTCTGCATCTGGCAGTGGAAATTTGGGATTTGCGTTCAAATTCTGCACGAAATAATGATTCAGCCTGCGATTCTTTGCCAACTCCTCTTGATTCATGCCGTGCCCTTCGACATGGGCAAATTGCATCTCGTCGGGGAAGTGAGAAACCCAACTGCTCATCATATCAAAAATCCGAGTATTCGGCTTCAGCCGTTCCCGATACAAATCGGTTAGTTGCTGAATGAATCCATCGTCTACGTGAGTCACAAACCGGGGATAGGAATAGAACAAATTGTCGTCGGTGTCGTCTAACTTGGTGCGTTTGTCGGCTGGAAGCAACATAAATTCTGATCGCAAACTAGATATACTCTTTCTAGTTTAAGAACAATTAAGAATTGTTAACATATCCGGCAGAGGGCGGATTCCCGATTTTAGCGTCGCATTCGATCGCCAAAAAACCTGCTTGCACCCCCTTGACAGCTCCCAAAAAGCATTTTACGCTAATAATACGAACGCTAAGTAATAAACCGATGGTTACTACATCCACTGTCGATCGCACAAATCTAGCTCAGTGGCACGACGTTCTCGCCCCCCACAGCCTGGGCTACCGTGTCAAACTTTTGGCACAGCTAGGCAGTCGCAGGCTGCAAGAGGTACTTGAACCCTATGGATTGACCGCTTTTCACTGGCTGGTACTGTGCTGCTTGTGGCAAGAAGACGGTTTGCCGACTTCCAGCATTGGCGACAAACTGCAACAGGTAGGCGGGACGCTGACAGGCGTGCTCGATCGCATGGAAGAAAGAGGTCTAGTCCGCCGCGAGAGAGACAAGCGCGATCGCCGCATTTGGCGCATTTGGCTGACAGACTCCGGCAGGGAACTGCAAGAGGTATTGCCCCCGCTGGTAGCTGCAATCCGAGATCGATCTGTCGAGGGCTTTTCAGAGGCCGATCGAGAACTCTTTTCCCAACTGATCGATCGGGCGATCGTGAATCTTTCCTAAACCCACAAATCAATCTTTTGAGTCAAGTGCAGCAGCATCTACCTCCACTACATGACAAATAACCGCCAAATACTACGCACTCTTAAAAAAAGCCGTTTTACTAAATTAAAACTACGCATCCTAAACAAACGACATCTTATTAAAGAATCAGGAGTCAAATAGCATCAAAGGCACAAACAAAAGCAACCCAGAATTCAACGGCAACGGCAAGGGCAAAGCAGTCGCCCTATTAGAAAAGCCGATCGGCGACAACACCCAAGCAAGCTAAAATGGTGCCGGTCATACCAGCCCCAGAAACAGAAATCAGCGCCCCCGCCGAGGTCAAAACAGGCGCGGATGGCAACAGGCGCAAGCTACGGGCGAACAAACTAAAGTCAGTCGATCGCAGTAGGATGCTGCTAAAGCTGCGATCGGGCAATCGGAAGCCTCGGTTAAAGACGCTCAACTGCAACTTTCCTAAACGAATATTACTGCTCCGGCCGCCGGACAAATCGGCCGCAAATCCGTTGAAGTCGGGCAGCGGGTGCAGCCGGGAAATCCGTGAATGGCGATCGTCAGTAACGATTTGTGGGTAGTTGCCAACTTCAAAGAAACGCAACTGGCAAATATGAAACCAGGCCAAAAAGTAGAAATCAAATTAGATGCTTTTGGTTGCCGCAAGTTTGAGGGTCGTCTCGATAGTTTCTCCCCTGCTTCTGGCGCTCAATTCTCCTTATTGCCTCCCGATAATGCTACGGGCAATTTCACCAAAGTTGTGCAGCGAATTCCGGTAAAATTTGTGTTTGATGCCGAAAGCATTAAAGGCTATGAATCGCGAATTGCACCGGGGATGTCTGCTACGGTAAATGTTGAACTGAAATCAGGGAAGAACACGGATGTTGACACGGATATACGGATGAATTTAACTGTGTTTCCTTTAATGTCAGCTACGGTACAATATAGCAATCCTTGCAGGAGTCGTAAATTTTTTACCCCACCCCAACCCTCCCCGCGAGTTCGGGGAGGGAGTAAGAAATTCACAAATGATTTAGGATTGCTATAGTATAAACAGAGTTTCTCTGGCGGTTCCTCCGGTGATTTCCAAGCCTCTGTTGCAAAATTTGCCCAGCACTGCCGACCTGCCCTGTTCGGACGATACGCCCGTGGATAACGAAGACCAGAACCTGTTACCCAATTTGCTGCTGCTGTCATTGATTTACCTTTGGTCAGCGCGGATGGACTGGTACTTCGGCGTCGATATGGCGGTGTATCACACTACTGGCGTGAGTCCGAAAGTGCCCGTGGTTCCTGATGCTTTCCTGAGTCTGGGGGTAGAGCGCAAGAAGGGAGGAAAATCGCGGCGCAGCTATGCCACTTGGGAAGAAAACGAGGTGGTGCCGATTTTTGTGTTGGAGATGGTGTCCCACCGTCCCGGAGGCGAATATGACGAAAAACTGGAGCTCTACGCCGAGTTAGGCGTGCTGTATTACCTAATTTATAACCCCGAATTTTGGCAGCGCGATCGCCATCAACCCTTTGAACTCTACAAACTCGAAAATGGCGTTTATCAACTACAAATTGGCGAACCTTACTGGATGCCGGAGGTGGGGTTGGGAATTGGACGCTATCGGGGTTTGGTAGGTGGCTTGTCCCAGGAGATTTTAACGTGGTACGACGCAGCGGGCGATCGGCAACTAAGCCCTGAAGAGCGGGAAAGACAACGCACAGAGGAAGAGCGACTGGCGAAGGAGCAAGAGCGGCAGGCGAAGGAGCAAGAGCGACTGGCGAAGGAACAAGCCCAGCAACGTGCAGAACGGTTAGAGGCAATGCTTAGAGCGCAAGGTATCGATCCCGATCGATTATTGGATGCATAGGATGATAGCTCTTGTAGACAGGAAAGGGCGGGGGACACATTCATTAAGCAGGATTCGCATAGGCACTCAGCATTTCCTTTGCTAATTCAAGGGCTGCGATTGTCTGTTCCCGACTGACACTAGGGAAATGATCTATAGCCTTTCTCAAAAAGATGAGGTATCATGTTACTGACACTCACTCGTGAGTGTCAAACAGAGAAGATCAGATCAAATGAACTATAATTACATGGTTACGCACAAGCCACGCGAAAGCGATACCACACATAATAGCATTTTTTTGACAGCACGATCTGCTTGACTCACAACACGTTTACTTGTACCAAACTTCATACATTGTTAAAAATGAAAGCTTATTCGATTGATTTTAGGCAAAAAATCCTTGATACTTATCATGCTGAACCCATTTCACAAAAAGCAATAGCTAAGCGTTTTTCTGGAGCCTCGGAGTTGCGGACAAAAATTGCTTAAACAATATCGTTAAACAAAAAACATTACTCCGAGAACTGACCGATGTGGAGTCAAAGGCAAACTGAATGCGGAGCAACTACTCATCTTGGCCCAATTGATTGAAGGAAATAATGATGCAACTCTTGAAGAACTCCGTTATTTACTTTATGGGAGAATTGGATTTTCCGTTAGTAGAGCAACAATAGGAAGAATGATAAAACTCTTAGACATTACTGTAAAAAAAAACTCTCTTCCCTTCAGGTAAAGGCACCGAACGAGTTCAACTCCTGCGATGTGAGTTCTGGAAACAAATTAAAAAGATTAGTTTGAAAGACTTAATATTCATTGACGAATCGGGAGTTAATTTGGCAATGGTTAGGTTATATGCTAGGTCTTTAAAAGGTGAAAGAGCCACGGGACCAAAACCAACTAAACGTGGCAAAAATGTCTCAATAATTGGAGCAATGTCAGTCAAGGAAATTTTGACATCGGTTAATCTAATAGGCGGAACTGATGCAATTACATTTGAAGCTTTTATTATCAGAAAGCTTGTGCCAAAACTATGGAAAGGTGCTTGTGTAGTGATGGATAATTGTCCCATTCACCTGGGAGAAGAAGTGAAAAAAGCTATCGAAAAAAAAGGGGCAAAATTAATATATTTATCACCTTATTCACCAGATTTTTCACCAATTGAAAATCTGTGGTCAAAACTTAAAATTATTCTCCGTTCTCTCAAAACTACTAATTATCAAGAATTAGGAAAAGCCATAGAGTTTGCGTTCGGGCAAGTTACATCGTCAAATATTGTTAACTGGTTTACACACTGCTGTTATTGTACCTCATCTTTTTGAGAAAGGCTATAGAAATACATCTAATGAATCACCAGCCTCAAGATAATCAAGTAGGGTTCTCATTGGCACACGAGTTCCAACAAAAACAGGGGTTCCCCCCAGAATGTCGGGGTCGCTATGAACAACACGGGATATTAATGCCATAACAAATTCAGCCAACTGGCTACCAGCTTTTATCGCAATTGTATCCTAAAGTCATCTGGCGTATCTCATATTAAGTGATATCCAGATATAGCTCGCTTCACTTAAATACTTTACCTACATCTTGCCTCGCACATATCGTGATAATCGGAAATGAAGTTGGCTCATTTTCTTCGCGCATCACCTGTTCCAGAGAGTATTCACCCTTTGCATTACGGTTTGCTGTCAATAATGGAATAGGCTGTTGTCCGCTCATCTTTAGAATCATTTACAGAGTCTGAGCGAAGACTACTGTTATCGCATCGAATCATTTTCCCGATCGCATAGTAAGAGCAGGAATGCAGAAGCACTCCCTAAAGCATTGCGCCACGTATTTTATCCAATTGGTGCAGCACCATCGCCGATATACCAACCTGTTAAAGCAACAGGGTGTTCATTGAATCGATCGCTATGTTGGTTAGGGCAGATGTTCGGAAGAATTTCATTGCTGGAATTGGGCATTTTCGACCAATCTGCCCAAGCATTTTGTTCATGCAGTATTCTGTTCTCTCTCTCTCAACTCTGACCAAAAGTTTAAGAAGTCTTGTTCTACTTTTCCAAGCCGCCTCAAATCTCTCTCTTGGCGTGCAGTTACAATAACAAGCCAGATATTAAAAATAACAACGCTGGCAATACTAATGACACGCCATTGACTGAACGGATTATCTCCGACTAAACTAACCAAAGAAAATATTGTTGCTGCACCTGCAATTAAGTAAATCATAGTTATAATAAACCATTCATTAATCCCAATGAGTGATGACAATGCCTGTCGTACATTTTCGCCTGTTGGCTGTTTGCGAGACCCATCTAATCGGGTTTCCCATTTTATGAACTCAAGATTTGGTTCCAAGAAAGTACGGATGTAGGTGCTAATCCGCCATATCCGACGACGATTTCCTTGTAAAAGTCTATAGCCAGGAATTGTAACAACATATATGCACATAAAAATGAGCGATCTGAGAACAGGATCACTTTGGTTCAGTCCTGCTGTTAGAATAGCCCCTGCTGCACCAACAATTATGCTGATAGTTTGGTAATTCCGAGAATCTGCGTGAGTTATTTCACTCCGCAGACTTTGGTATTCATTCCAGATTTGCACTTCTTTGTCCATTTTTCCAACTCATCAAAATACAACATCTAATCTCTTCGCAACCAAAATATGTCTTTCTAAATCCGATTATAGACACCTATAAAGCCTAACCTGCGTACAGATAGCTCTCAATGTACCGCTTTTAATCTCAGTTTGATTAGGCATGACTAGCGGAGTCTGAGTTCCATCTTCATTATCCCTCACCATATTGCTTCCCGCTGCGCTCTACGTTGCTGAAGTTTGACTCGCACAGCTTCATATTCAGAGCGAGGAGGAGTTGCCGCGATGCGAGCAAAGCGTTCACGATTGCGCTCTTCCCAGTATTGCCGGGTTTCTTCGGCTGATTTCAAAACTTCTTGATACTCAGCTTCTACATCTGTCTGGTGCGCCTCAATGTAGGAGAGGGCAGCGCGTAACTGCTCATCCGTAAGGTTAAATACGTCCCGAATGAATTTAGGGGGATACTGGGCTTTGAGATGATCTATTACATCATAAAGGGTTATGCGTGTCCCCGCGATCGTCAGCCCCCTTTCTGTGCGGACGATCGTCACTTTTCCATTAGGTTGTGGAGTCATATCCCTAACCCTCCAAAAACTACATCCATATTACCTTTTTCTGGGAATTACCCACAGGCTAAGAAACCCGGTTTCTTCGATAATCTTAATTGGGATACGAAATATCTCGAAAGAAACCGGGTTTCTGGGAATTACCCACAAACTAATATCATGAATTTAAAATTATTTGTAAACTCAACAACTCTATGGTATAATAGAAGATTGTGAATATTAATCAAAAGTAAAGTAACAAGCCCGGAGAAATCAAAATGACACAGCAAACCCTGCACGGAACCAGCCGCAAAAGAAAAAGAACATCCGGTTTTCGCGCCAGAATGCGCACCGCAACCGGTCGATTGGTAATCAAAGCCCGCCGCAGCAAAGGTCGCCACCGCCTCGCAGTCTAGCACTGCATCAAGGTTGAGAAGCCTCAACGATCGCCCTACGCCATGTTGCCCGAGACAAACCGACTCAAACACCGAAAAGACTTCAGCGCCGTCTACCGCAAGGGAATTCGCCGCAACTCCGCTCATTTGAGCTTAAGAGCTCTGCGTAAACCCAAAAGCGTCGAATTAAGCAAACCCACAGCCGAAAAATCCTTGCAGCCAACTCGCACAGGCATTTCTATCAGCCTGAAGGTTAGCAAGCGCGCTGTAGTCCGCAACCGGATTAAGCGTCAGATTCGGGCAGCTTTGCGACAGCTATTGCCCCGATTAAAATTCGGGTGGGATTTAGTAATTGTCGTGCGTCCGATCGCACAAGAGTGCAATTATGCAGAAATTCTGCAAGAATTAGAGCAGTTGTTGGTAGAAGCCGAGGTGCTAGATGGGAATTCGAGAGGAAGTATATTATGAAGGCGGCCCCGCGCCGGGAGACTTGATTATCAACTTACTCCTAGGGCTGACAGTCGTCGGCATCCCCCTCGCAGTAGGAGGAATTGTCCGGGCTCTGTGGCTGCGGTATCGGATCACGAATCGCCGAGTGTCCGTAACTAGCGGTTGGATGGGGGGCGATCGCACAGACGTTATCTACTCAGATATAGTCAAAATCGTCACAGTACCTCGAGGTTTCGGGAGTTACGGAGACATGGTACTCACAATGAAAAATGGCAGCCGCTTGGAACTGAGAGCTATGCCGAAATTTCGAGCCATGTATGACTACATTAACGAAAAACTGCCCGCAGCAGCTCAAAAAGCAAATGCGGCCCAAGCTAAATAACCGAACCGCTTCGCCCTCAAATCAGGGTGAAGTGAGTGCGACTATTGGCAAACTAAACAAAAAACCGCTAGCGGGCGGTCGATCGACGGGTAATGTCCTAAGATAGAGACAAAACCCAGACAATTGAGGCGGCTCGCCTTCAGCGGGTAAAAATAGTTCTCAACAGCAAACATAGAGCAGCTAAATTAACTCAAAGCGAATGGATTTTGGTATCTCGTTTCTCTCCAACAACCTAATGCTGCCGATCCTAGATTTTTTCTACGGGATCGTGCCAAGCTACGGTTTAGCGATCGTAGCACTAACGCTCGTGATTCGCTTTGCTCTTTATCCTCTCAACGCAGGCTCTCTTCGCAATATGCGGCGCATGAAAGTAGCGCAGCCGTTGATGAAAGAGCGAGTAGATCAAATTCAAAAACTCTATAAAGAAAATCCTGCAAAACAGCAGGAGGAAATGAGCAAAGTATACAAAGAATTTGGCAATCCTCTAGCAGGATGCTTCCCCTTGCTGCTGCAAATGCCAGTGCTGTTTGCACTGTTTGCAACGCTACGGGGTTCGCCGTTTTCTGACATAAATTACAGCGTCAACGTTCAAGTTTTGCCGAAAGAACAAATCGAAAATGTTCAACCGCAAGCTTTTGCTACACCGCCCCAAAATATTTACGTCACAGGTACTATTCATGCTCCACTTGTGGGCGTAATCCCAGGCGGCGACAAACTCGCAGTCGGCGACACAACCAAGATTGATTTTCAAACCCCAGAGGGCAAACCTCTCAAAGCCTTAGCCGCAGAAAATAAGAGCGAAATCGACTTTGAACCCCGCTGGAAAGTCATCAAAGGCGAAGAAATCGTCAAAGTAGATGAACAGGGCAACATCACGGCATTAGCGCCCGGTGAAGCCACAGTTCAAGGCACAGTCCCCGGATTGGCTACTAACAAAGGCTTCCTGTTTATAGAAGCTCTAGGCCGCGTTGGCGCGATCGACTCAGACGGTACAATCCACTGGGATATTTTGGTGATGATCCTGGGCTTCGGCATCAGTTTGTATATCAACCAAACTCTTTCGGGACAAGCACAAGGACCAAACGACAACCCCCAACAGGCTACAGTTAACAAACTGACGCCAGTCATATTTTCGGGGATGTTTTTGTTCTTCCCACTGCCTGCTGGCGTGTTGATGTATATGCTGATTGCTAACATCTTCCAGACAGTTCAGGCGTTTATTTTGTCGCGAGAACCGCTGCCCGAAAACCTCCAAAAAATAGTAGACGAAGCAGAGGCGAAAACCAAAAAAGACCAGGGATTAGATGCCATGCCCTTTGAGCCCAAGCGTGCCAAGAAAAAGGCTTGATTTTAACAACAATGAAAGACTCTCAAATGCAGCGCGGACAGCAATGGTTAGAAGAATTATTACAACTGTCCGCCCTTCCGTCAAAAGTGGTATGCGAACAACAAAAAGATTGTTATTGGATGACAATAGATGAAAGCAATCTGACTGCCGAACAAGTTGCAATTTTACTCGGGCCTGAGGGTAATGTAATAGATGCCATTCAGTACCTCTGCAACACGGTTCAGAATATAGGTCAGGAAATAGAGGAGTCACTTCCTTATACAGTTGAACTCAATGGCTATCGCATCCGCCGCCAAGCGGAATTGCGATCGATGGCAGAGTACGCAGCAGATCAAGCGCGCTCCACGGGAGTTGAATTTGAACTAAAATCGCTGTCTTCGGCAGAACGCCGTCAAGTCCACAGCTTTTTGAGCGAATGTGAGGACATAGAAACTTACAGTCAAGGACAAGAACCCGATCGGCGTTTGGTAGTTCGCCTGCGCTGACAATAACAAGAGAAAAAAGGAAAAAGGAAAAAGCGAAAAATTAGCTATTCCTTTTGACTTTTGACTTTTGACTTTTGCGTTGAGACAAACATAATAAAACGGCGAGAGATTATTATGGAGACAATTTATATCCCTCATCTCCTCACAAAAACTGAGCGGAAAGAGGTCATTGATTTTGACGAATTTATCCCCGATTTAGAAACTCTTACTCCGGTGCGGGGGCGACTACAAGTGACTCACCAAGGGAATTATCTTGAGGTGAAGGCGAAAGCAGAAACAATTGTTACTCTCACCTGCCACAGATGCTTGAAACAATACAATCACCGTTTGGCACTCAACTCATCTGAACTAATCTGGCTCGAAGAAACAGCAAATCAGACAGATTCAAGTTCAGCAGAAATAGAAGTGGCTTTAGAAGATTTGGTGGAAAATTTGTCGCCTGGCGGCTATTTCTCTCCGGGCGATTGGGTGTACGAGCACATGTGTTTGGAACTGCCCCACAAACAGCTATGCGATGCTCAATGTCCGGGAATAAGTTTAAATGATGCAGAAGAGATAGAAAGGTCAGAAACTGCATCGGACAGTCGCTGGGCTTCTCTGGCAGCACTTAAACGGCAATTGCCTTAGTCAATAGTCAGAAGTCAATAGTCATTAGTCATTAGTCCTTAGTCATTAGTCATTAGTCATTAGTGAGCAGTCAGCAGTCAGCCGTCAGTAGCTAAGAACTAATAACTGTGGAATAAAGAATGAAAAAAAATCACATCGGCTAACATCTAATAACCAATAACTAATAACTAAGGACTAATGACTAAGGACTAATAACCAATGACCAATAACTAATGACTATTTTTAGCGACGAGTTTGAACTGCTGCTGCGATCGCGCTACCCCCTAATTTACATTCCCACACGGGAAGAAGAGCGCGTAGAAGTGGCGATCGCCCAAAGTGCCAAAAAACAAGGTTCTCGCGCCGTCTACATCTGGGATTTTGTTGATGGCTACCAAGGGAATCCCAACGATGCTGGTTTTGGCAAGCGCAACCCGCTGCAAGCTTTGGAATTTCTCGAAAAATTGCCCGCCTCCGCGCCGGCAATTTTTATTCTGCGCGACTTTCAGCGGTTTTTGGAAGATGTCTCAATTTCCCGCAAGCTGCGGAATTTGGCGAGACTCCTCAAATCTGTACCCAAAAATATTGTCATCGTATCTCCTCTAATTTCGATCCCGGAAGACCTCAGCGAAGTGATGACAGTTTTGGAATTTCCCCTGCCTGCGGCGGGGGAAATCAAAATTGAGGTAGAAAGGCTGTTAGGGGCTACCGGACAAGCCATTGAAGGGCGTTTGCTGGACGAAACAGTCCGCTCCTGTCAAGGGCTGTCGATCGAACGAATCCGCCGAGTTTTGGCAAAGGCGATCGCCACCAGAGGCGAACTCCATCCCGACGACGCGGAACTGATTTTAGAAGAAAAGCGCCAAACAATTCGCCAAACTCAAATTCTGGATTTTTACCCAGCCCGCGAAAATATTTCCGATATCGGCGGTTTGGACAATCTCAAAGAATGGCTGCTGCGGCGCGGCGGTGCTTTTACCGAACGAGCCCGCCAATACGGTTTGCCGCATCCCAGAGGTTTGTTGTTAGTCGGAATTCAAGGAACCGGAAAATCATTAACAGCAAAGGCGATCGCCCACCACTGGCATTTGCCTTTGCTGCGGTTGGATGTCGGGCGCTTGTTTGCCGGATTAGTCGGAGAATCGGAATCCCGCACCAGGCAAATGATTCAGCTAGCCGAAGCTTTGGCCCCCTGCGTGCTGTGGATTGACGAGATTGACAAAGCTTTTGGGGGATTGGACGGTAAAGGGGATTCCGGGACAACCAGCCGGGTGTTCGGGACTTTTATTACTTGGTTGGCCGAAAAAACTTCGCCGGTGTTTGTAGTCGCAACCGCCAACAACATCCAGTCTTTGCCCCCAGAAATGCTCAGAAAAGGCAGGTTTGACGAAATATTTTTTGTCGGTTTGCCCAGCCAGGAGGAACGGCGGGCGATTTTTGAGGTACATTTGTTGCGGTTGCGATCGCACAGCATCAAAAATTACGATGTAGAGCGCTTGGCTTACGAAACTCCCGATTTTTCAGGAGCCGAAATCGAGCAAACTTTGATTGAAGCAATGCACATTGGGTTTAGCCAAAATCGAGACTTTACCACAGATGATATTTTAGAATCAGCTAGTCAGATGGTGCCCTTAGCCAGAACGGCTCAAGAACAAATTCAGTTTCTCCAAGATTGGGCCGCTGCGGGGAAAGCTCGCCTTGCTTCTAGATACGGCAGTTTGAGCCGCCGGATTCAAGGTTAAGCTTTTGAAGTCAGTAGTCAGTAGTTAGTAGCCAGTTGTCAGTTGGCAGTTACCAGATTTTACTCAACATTCACCAGTCAACACTCAATAGTCAACTTTCTTCCCTCTCCCTTCTTCCTTCTTCCTTCTTCCTTCTTCCTTCTTCCTTCTTCCTTCTTCCTTCTTCCTTCTTTTGCGGTTTTATGAACAGTCTATATAGCGTTTTCAAATTTTTAGTGGGTTTTCTGCTAGCGATCGTCCTGATGGCAGGTGCTAGCGTGGCGGCTGCACTTTACTTTGCCGCTAAGCTAACGACTGTGCCCGAAAGACCTGTTTTTCCCAACGACAAAACACCTGTTCAGATTGCAGGCGCAGCGCCGAAGTCAACAGCCCAGGCTAGCCCTGTTTCTACATCTAGCGATGCCCCTTCTCCGAAACCGCTGGAACCGGGAGCTTACCGAGCTCTGGTGACTCAGCCGATCGGCTTAATTCTCCGGGATACTGGTAGCCGAGACTCGAACCGCATTGGTGGTGTTGGTTACAAGGAAAAAGTCGTGGTTTTGGAAGAGTCGCCGGATAAAGAGTGGCAGCGAATTCGGGTTGAGGATGGCAATCGCGAAGGTTGGGTCAAAGGCGGCAATACTGAAAAAGTTGAGGGCGAATAGGACTTAGACAAAAAATCTACTCCTCTCATTGTGAAAGCAGCCAAGCAATTGCAGTGTGAAAATTCTTCACCAACGCCGGGTTTTTTCCTGTCTCTTGTTTCCAATAGCTATATATAGCAACCGCGCCCGGCGGTAATAGCATAAACTGGAAGTAGTCCCTCATACTGCTGTGCGATCGCGAACGTACCCAAACCCTACAGTTACGACCTTCGTCAGAAGGCGATCGAAGCCATAGAACTTGATGGCTTGAACATTAGTGAAGCAAGTCTTCTGTTCAAAATTAGTCGCAACACCATCAGTATATGGTTTTCGAGGCAAGCCAAAACTGGGAACGCAATTCGCGTTACCCAATCAACCTCCGGGTAACGGTCATAAAATGACCGCAGGGGGAAAAATTCCGCGAGAACGCCTTGACTCATGGGAATAAAACGAGCGGTGGAGATAGCCTCACTTTGGGACGGGGAAATTAGCGCTCGCACCATCTCACGGGCCTTGAAAAAGATTGGCTTCACTCGAAAAAAAAACTTACGGCATTCCAAGAACGGGATGAAGTTAAACGCAAGGCGTTTATAGCTAATTTGTCCAGTGTAGACCCCGATCTGATTGTTTACCTAGATGAGTCAGCGGATCGATCGACCCAGATCGGTACGATTATGGTTGGAATCAAATAGGCCAGCGCTTCTATGCACTCAAGTCAGGACGGCGTGAGGGGCTAGTGAATGCGATAGCGAATGCGCTCTGTGCCCAAAACCTGATATAGCAATCCTAAATCATTTGTGAATTTCTTACTCCCGAGCGAGCGGGTTCGGGGAGGGTTGGGGTGGGGTAAAAAATTTACGACTCCTGCAAGGATTGCTATCGCTCCGTTTACCCTTGAGGGAGCGTGTAATCGAACAGTATTATTTCTATGAAAGTTCGATCGAGAAATTTCCTGATGGGGGCGATCGCTGCGTTCGACCCAACTCGCGAGAATGTCCCGTATTTACTGCATCTATTTTTAGGAATCATTAACAAACCCCACACTCTTGGCGATCGCATCTCCTAAAACTTCAGGAAACTGTGCCGAAAGAGGTGACTCAGTTGACAGTAAGTTACAACGCCAGAACGGTGAGTACGGTGGAGGAACTGCAACAAGCATATCAGCAAACAACCCGCTCGCGTCAAAAAACCGCACGTCGCCCAGTGGCAAAAAAGCGCGTGAAGCGAAGCTATCCCGTAGGGAATCGCCCGCTCCACTGAGAAGTCTGCTCCTTTTTCAAATAGAACTCAAGTATATAAGATAGAGATTGACTCGCGGACAATGTAACTCAGGGCGAATGATGTGCTAATTGAAACGGGTCCGAGTAATTAACACAACTCAAATCTTATCTCCAACAAACTCAGGGAGTAGAGGGGATAATCAGCTACTATCGCTCTCGCATCGCATCCCACCCCGACCACATAAAACTCTACCATCAGACCTTGACAATTAAGCCAGAGGATGCTGTAAGCTGTTGGCAGTTAGCTAATGCTTTGGTTAGGCAAAATCGCTTTGATGATGCGATCGCGGATTACCAAACCGCACGACCAGATCACCGGGTAAAATGAGCAACTTTACATAAATTTACCCGCTTGGTTTCAACGAGATGGTAAGCTTGAGCTCACTCGCTAAATCAGTCTCTCACCACTACAGGAGGGCATATGCCTTTATCTTCGCAAAACCCCAATTCTCCTGCGGACAAAACCACCCTAATCAATACTCTGTTAACACTTGATAAGTTCGTCAAATTTGCTTTCAGTTT
>NZ_JAUBTO010000003.1:95576-151177 GCF_036702495.1 Microcoleus sp. C2D2
TGCTTTGGTTAGGCAAAATCGCTTTGATAATGCGATCGCGGATTACCAAACCGCACTCCAATATCACCGGGTGAAACTAGCAACTTTACATAAATTTACCCGCTTAGTTGCAACGACATGGTAAGCTCAAGCTTAATCGCTAAATCAGTCTCTCACCACTACAGGAGGGCATATGCCTTTATCTTCGGGAATCCAAATTCTCCTGCGGACAAAACCACCCTAATCAATACTCTGTTAACACTTGATAAGTTCGTCAAATTTGCTTTCAGTTTTCGTCCCGGGCAACATAATTATCATGATGATTATATTCCCAGCCTCGCTATGACGACTTAGCCTCAGATAGAGATTGACTTGCGGACAATGTAATTCAGGGCGAATGATGTGCTAATTGAAACGGGTCCGAGTGATTAACACAACTCAAATCCGATCTCCAACAAACTCAGGGAGTAGAGGGGATAATCAGCTACTATCGCTCTGGCATCGCATCCCACCCGACTACATGAAACTTTACCATCAGGCATAGATAATTAAGCCAGAGGATGCTGTAATCCGTTGGCAGTTAGCTAATGCTTTGGTTAGGCAAAATCGCTTTGATAATGCGATCGCGGATTACCAAACCGCACTCCAATATCACCGGGTGAAACGAGCAACTTTACAAAAATTTACCCGCTTGGTTGCAACGAGATGGCAAGCTCAAGCTTACTTGCTAAATACTTGCTAAATAAGTCTTTCACCACTACAGGAGGGCATATGCCTTTATCTTCGCAAAATCAAACTTCTCCTTCGGACAAATCCACCCTAATCAACACTCTCTTAACACTTTATAAGTTCATCAAATTTGGTTCCATTTTTTTTCCGGGGTCATATAATTATAATTATGATTATATTCCCAGCCTCGCTATGACGACTTCGCCTCCATTGCCTGTGATTAAACTCAACATACCAAGTCAAGAGCTACCCAATACAAAATGGGTAACGCTAGTCATACAACAAATTACACTTTTGAATGCGAATAAAGCTCGACATTTTGAGAATGACATCCCATCTTTTAGCGTGGGTGATAGTGAAGAAGAAAATGCAGGGGTCGATCGCCAGATAGAAGTATTAAAAAGTACTGAACAAGAAATTGAAGCGGCTGATAGTAAGGAAGATTTGAAAAATATTGCTTGGAAAATAGCCTCTGCTGCCAAAGAAATTACGCAAGAGATTTCTCCTGAGGAAGTATCTTTCAGCGTAGGTGATAGTGACTCAGTAGAAAGTTCTGAAATTGATGAACAGCTTAGAGAGATAGATGAGCAATTTGCTCAAGCCTACCAATCTAGTGAAACTTCAGAGGCATTAGACTTTAGTACTGGCTCTGACTTGGAAGATACGTCAGGAGAATCGCTGGATTTAGCTTTCAAGGAAATTATTAAAGAAAACATAAAATTGTTGGAGTTAGAAAGTGAGCCAAGTTCAGATGTAGCTTTTTCAATAGGAGGAGTTGAAGATTTTCCCAGCCTGGAGAATTACGATAGCTTATTTGTAGATATCCGCTTACCCCAGATTAGCAAACGCTTTCAAGAAGATTTGATTTTTGCCTATATGCGAGTTGCTGGGCCAAACCCACTTATGCTCCAGCAGCTATCAGAAGGCGATCGACCTTTGCAGGTTACCAACGAAAAATATCAGCAAATAATCGAAAGATTTAAGTTTTCCGACTCACTTGAAGCTGCTCTGCAAGAAGGCCGACTTTATAAAGCTGATTATTCCATGTTAAAAGACATGGCACAGGGGAGTTTCCCAAACAACTTCAAAAAATACCCTGGTGCGCCTTTAGCATTATTTGCGGTTCCCCCAGTTAATAGTTCATCTCGTTCTCTAATCCCAGTAGCTATTCAATGCCAACAACCTTCTGCAAGTGAAAATCCACCAGTATTTACGCCGCTAGATGGCGACAACTGGATGGTAGCTAAAACCATTGTTAATATGGCAGATGGCAACTACCACGAATTAGTTAGTCATTTAGGTCGCACTCATTTATTTGTAGAACCTTTTGTTCTAGCTACTAAGCGGAAATTGCCAGGAAATCACAAATTAAGAATTTTGCTAGAGCCTCACTTTGAAGGAACAATATTAATCAATTACGGGGCTCATAAAACCTTAATTGCTACCGGAGGGAAAGTAGATATCCTTCTAGCTAGCACTATTGAGAACGGTCGAGTTATTGCCGTTGAAGGAGCAAAAAGCTATCTGCACAACTTCAATGATGTAATGTTTCCCAAAACCTTGACAAGTCACGGTGTCGGCGACAGCGCTCAGTTACCTGATTATCCTTATCGAGATGATGGACGGCTGATTTGGGATGCTATTCATACCTGGGTTGGTGCTTATTTAAGGCTTTACTACACTAGCGACCAACAAGTACTCGAAGATAAAGCTTTACAAAATTGGGCACAGGAATTAGTTTCCGACCAAGGGGGTCGCTTAAAGAATTTTGGAGAAGATGCTTCAGGTGCGATTAAAACACTCGATTATTTAATTGATGCTGTCACTAGTGTCATTTTTACGGGAAGTGCTCAGCACGCTGCAGTAAATTTCCCTCAATCCGAATTAATGAGCTATGCGCCGGCTTTTCCTTTAGCCCTCTTCTCCCCAGCACCTACAAGTTCTGAGGAACAAGAGAACTTTATGAGTATGCTACCTTCCCTAGACCGCGCCCAAACCCAAATTGAGGTAGTTGGTTTACTTGGTTCGGTATATTACACGCAGCTAGGTCAATACAACAAAGGACACTTTAAAGATGCCAAAGTCAAGTCATATCTGGACAAATTTCAAAATCAGCTAAGAGATATTGAAATTGAGATTAGCAAGAAAAACTTTTCCCGGCTCATGCCTTACAAATTCTTGCTACCTTCTCAAATTCCCCAAAGTATCAATATTTAGCTCTACTTTATGGATTCAGGCAGCGTTACCCAAAGTAGCTGCCTGATAACGTAGGCAGAAAAGCGGAAACAAAACACCGCCATCAGAACCCCGGTTTCTTTATCCAACCGTTCGGCCGGTTTTTCTTAAGTGAGTAAATGCCATGCCAATTGAACAAGTACCTAATGCTTCCTTGAAATACTATCTGATTTTATTCGATGAGAAGGGCAATGAGCGCGATGAACCTGATGGGAAGAAACTGAGCGAACAAATCTTCTCAGAGCTAGCCAAGGATCCAATCACAGATGTATTCATAATGAGCCACGGGTGGATGGGTGATGTCCCCGCAGCACGCAAGCAATACAACGAGTGGATTGGCGCTATGGCAGGGCAAACGGCTGATATTGAAAAAATCAAACAGGCGCGACCGGGATTTCGTCCCTTAATGATCGGATTGCAGTGGCCCAGCAAGCCCTGGGGCGATTATGATTTGACAAGTGATTCGGTGTCTTATAGCGTGAACGACGAAGATCCAGTCGATCGGTTAGTCGATGAATATGCCTCGTGCATCGCTGACACTGAACCAGCGCGGCAAGCCCTACAAACAATTCTCAGGGCGGCGATGGAAGACGGCGAACCCCCCGAAACCTTACCCCCTGAGGTACTGGACGCCTACCAAGTGTTGAACCAAGAGGCAAACTTGGGTAGCGAAGGTCCGGGAGGGCCACCGGGTTCGGATTGGGAAGGTTTCGATGCAGAAGCCATCTATGAAGCGACGGCAGAGGAAGAGGAACCAGTGAGTTTCGGCGTGGGAAGCTGGTTTAGAAAAGCGCGGGAAAGCATCGCGGACGGCGTGCGACTAACGTCTTTTTGGAAAATGAAAGAACTGGCTCGCAAAATCGGTGAGAGCGGTGGTTTCAACTTGTTAAAAACACTGCAAGAGAAAGCTGGTGAAGCGGTGCGATTCCACCTGATGGGTCACAGCTTCGGATGCATTGTTGTCTCTTCCATGCTCAACGGTCCGAAAGGGGAGGGCCGCTTAGTCCGTCCAGTGGATTCTCTGGTGTTGATACAAGGAGCTGTATCGCTCTGGTGTTACTGTTCAAAGATTTCATACCACCCCGATCGTCCTGGCTACTTTAATAAAATCATCGCTCAACGTAAAGTCGCAGGTCCGATCGTTGTAACTTACTCGCAGTTCGACCATGCAGTCGGCAGAATGTACCCCCTAGCTGGAAAAGCTAACCTCTTGAATAGAAATGTGGACTTTGCCCCCGGTGAGTTGCCCAAGTATGGTGGAATTGGCAGCTTTGGTCTAGCCGGAGATGACCTGGAAGCGGAAAACACGTACATGCTCGGCCGAGCTGCCTCTTATGATTTTAAACCGGGCAAAATCTACAACCTAGAAAGCAGCCAGTTTATTTGTGAGGGCAGCGGACGGTTTGTCGGTGCCCATTCCGACATTGCCAAGCCGGAAGTCGCTCATGCTGCGTGGTTGGCAGCTTATCCCGTTAACCGCCAGAGTTAGACCCAGGAAAACACGAACATGCTCGGCGGAGCTGCCTCTTATGATTTTAAACCGGGCAAAATCTACAACCTAGAAAGCAGCCAGTTTATTTGTAACGAGGACCTGGGAGGAATGGGCACCGGCCAATCCGACATTGCCAAGCCAGAAGTCGCTCATGCTGTGTGGTCGGCAGCTGATCCCAGTTAACCGCCAGAGTTAGACCCAATAGAAACTCAGAAAGTCCTTGTTTCAAAGGCTCGTGGGGTTTCTATCTGTTTATTCACAAATCAAATGCCGATTGTTAGCCCAATCAACTAGGAACTAAAAATATGAGCGAACAAGACCTGTTATTTTTCAATGGGATTAATGGCTCGACGGGCGATTATTTGCTGCCTCCTATGACCCCTGAGCAAGTATCTAGGATTGCCCAGGGCGAAGAATTCCATCCAGACCAATTAGAAGATATCGCGCTAAAAAAGCGACAAGTAGAAGAGCCTGATTTTGCTCCGATAGAGGGAGTAGATCCCAAAGACCTCGCACAAACAGGTTGGGGAGTAATTTTCGCTTTCGGTGCCGATCCAGCAATCCGAGAAGCGCTTAGCGAACTATTAGATCATCGCAAAAAGCAAGCCACCCAAAAGCACGAGCATTACTACAAGGAATACATCGGCCCCAAGGGCTATCGTCCCGGCGAGTCAAAAAAGAACTTCCTGGCGCGTCAGGGAGTAGGGCCAGGTCCTGCCGATCCAGACAAAATGCCGTATTACCTGCTGATTGTTGGCGATCCAGTAACAATTCCCTATGCCTTTCAGTCCCAGCTCAGCGTTCAGTACGCAGTGGGTCGCATTCACTTTGATACGCTACAGGAATACGCGCAGTACGCTCACAGTGTAGTAGAAGCTGAAACTAGCAATTTATCCCTATCCCCTAGCGCTGCCTTTTTCGGTGTGTGCAACGGAGAAGACCAGGCCACTAAGCTCAGCACTAAACACCTCATTCAGCCGTTATCTGAATGGGTTGTCAAAGAACATTCCAACTGGGATGTGAAAACGATTCTTAAAGAAGAAGCAACCAAAGCCCGCTTGGGGCAATTGCTAGGAGGCAGTGAAACACCTAGTTTGCTTTTCACGGCCAGTCATGGCATGGGCTTTGACAACGGCGATCCGCGTCAGTTGCTCCACCAAGGCGCACTGCTGTGCCAAGACTGGCCGGGGCCGGGTCGTCCTGGGGCAAAGCCGATGCGGGAAGATTTTTACTTTTCTGGGGATGATATTGGCGAAGAAGCTCGGCTTTTAGGAATGATTGCTTTTTTCTTTGCCTGCTATGGCGCAGGCTGCCCCCAATATGATGAATTCGACGGTCACAGAAAAGCTTCACGACCAGAGATTGCGCCGCGCTCGTTTCTTGCCCGCTTGCCGCAGAAACTTCTGAGCCATCCCAAGGGAGGTGCCTTAGCTGTAATTGGTCATATAGATCGAGCTTGGGGCTGTTCTTTCTTTTGGTCAGATATTAAGGGTTCTACTAGAGTTGCCATTCAGACAGAAATAGAGCGCAGGCAGATCCAAGTTTTTCAAAGTAGCGTGAAGCGCCTGCTGGAAGGCCATCCAGTAGGATCGGCATTGGAGTATTTTGACGAGCGCTATGCGGAAATTTCCTCCGACCTCAACATTGAGTTAGAAGAGATTAAGTTTGGCACTCCGCCCAATCATGCGAGTTTGGCTGGGTTGTGGACGGCTAACAATGACGCCCGCAACTATGCGATTATTGGCGATCCAGCAGTCCGGCTAGTAGTTAGTAGTAGTAAAGATGCCAGCACCGCTCGCCCTACGATGGAAACTGTGCATTTGCCGGCTAGCCTGGAACAAAAGCCCGCAGAAACCAGCGCGGGATCGGTGGCTGGTGAAATTGACCTCAAGCAGGCTCAGACACAGCTAGTATCATCACTAGAGCAATTTATCAAGAGCGCCGAAAGCGTGCAAACAGCAACATCAATAGCCACCAATCTGTTGAATGTGTTGAAGGGATTAAAGTAATTGGGCGCGCTTAAGTGAACGGCTGAAGGGATCGATCGTGTTGGATAACCAAACACTAGCGAATATCTGAATTTTCACGGCATTTTGTAGTGAAGTCGCGGGTGTGGGGCGTGGGGTACGGGCAGAACACTTCCACCAAACCCTACACCCTGTCTCTACTAAATTTTGAGACAAGACGTGAAAAGTATCGAGAAAAATTTTTCTTTTACCAAAGCACAACAGTCTAGAAATAAGGATTTTACCAGTGAATAGCAAAAGCAAATCTAAAGTGAAGAGCAAAAGCAAATCTAATCCAGGTAACAGCTTGTCCAATGTCCAATTTATTAAACAGCTTCAAGATATTAACCAGCAGGTTTCCAATCCGGTGGAAGCTGCCCGCCAGAAAGCAGGCTTGGTAGGAAAATGGATGCAGGAATCCCCTCTAGAATTTTTTGGGGAAATACGAGATAACCATCCAATATTTCCGACACCTTTGTTTACAATAGTCACCCGTTATACGGATGTCATGGAGGTTTTTCATAACGACGAAATATTTACAATTGATATCTTCACACCTAAAGTGCTGCGCGACATCGGGCCTTTTCTTTTGAGCATGAACAACTCGCCTGAGTATGAGCGGCAAAAATCTATTCTTCGTCTAGCTTTTCCTAGAGAGGATGCCAATCGCTTTCATCAGATTGTCGCAGAAGAGTTGCACAAACTGCTAGGAAAAATTGCCGCTAGCGAAACTTTCGACCTTGTCAGCCAATATGCTCGATTGCTGCCGGCACTGGCAATGCGTTGCTATCTGGGGCTTGAGGAAATCCCTCCAGAAAAGGTAATGCAATGGACGCGCCCGTTATTTCGGGATGTCTTTGTTAACATAAACAACGCTCCGCAGGTATCACAAGAGGCAGTTGCTGCTCGCGAGGAAGCAGCACCTTTTATCGATAACCTGATTGCCCGTCGCCACGAACACCTAAACCAACACCCGCAGCAGCCGGCAACAACAGTTTTAGATCGATTGCTAGTGATGCAAACTATACCGGCAACTTGCCTCAGCGATGAAGAGGTCCGTAACTGCCTGTTGGGATTTTTCATGGGCACTATCGACTTAACATCGGTCGCGATTATTAATGCAGTTGTGGAATTGCTCAATCGTCCCGCAATTTTAGCAGAAGCAATAGAGGCGGCCAAACAGCAGGGCGATCAAGCGATCGCTGGATATGTTTGGGAAGCGCTGCGTTTCCAACCGCCAGCAACAGGATTGTTCCGCAGTTGCACTCAAGACTACACGCTTGCTCGCGGAACAGATCGAGAAACGCAGATCAAAGCTGGCAGCTTGATTTATGCAGCCAGCGCTGCCGCAATGCACGATCCAACGCATATAGATGCTCCTGCGGAGTTTCGTGTCGGACGCCCTCAACAAAGTTACTTGTTCTTTGAAAGCGGTATCCATACCTGCTTCGGAAAGTATTTTTCTTTAGTGCAAATACCTCTTGCAATTGAGGGTCTGCTGCGCCTCGGCCAGCTTGAGATTGCAGGAGAATTTCAAAAAGATAGGGGCTTGCCTGAAAGCTTACCTATGAACATTATAAAACCTGCAAAATAGCCACAATTGTTTTTGATTGAAGGATTGAAGAGCTAATTTTATTTGCTCATAACCTGTTACAGCTATTGTCAGCAGACTACTGAGCTGTTCTCCTTGTTGTTTGCCAAGCAAGGTAAGAGGTGGGTTACTCAATGTCCCTAACCCGACCTCCCACATCATGATAATGGAGAAACAATTTTTCTCTTACCAAAGCACAACAGTCAAGCAGGTTGTTAGGGAGCGATCGCAACAGCGGACTGGCGTCCTCGTTTTGGTTCGCATAGTGCTACTTGCCTACATAAAGCTGAGTCTAAGATATGGACTATACGAGTGATTTACGATCTATGTACAATCCAGTCACAAATTCTGAAGGTACCAGCACCGCGATCGCCAGAACTTTTGCTGTTTCAAAGGTATCTCCCACAACCACCCCCTTGCGTGAAATTCCTTACTATGAAGCAGTTGCAGAGTTTTTAGGGAGACCGGTCGAGGCTTGTTCTCGATATCGTGGGCAGTTGGTGGAGAGTGTTGATTTCTATCATCCACTCATTGGCGCACTACATACAGCTTTTGCCTTCCATCATCCAATTTGCCTTTCCCCTGACATAATTTGGCTAACTTTAACACAGGGACTAGCACAGCACATTAACATGAATGCCGAAGAACTGCGTCATCACTTCGTGCAGCATTCGGGAAAGTTGAAGATTAAGGTTCGCCGTGATGACTTTGTGAAGGGTTCGCCTGACAATCCTTGGGCAGAAGTGTTTGGGGAGTTTTCCGAACAAATTCACCAACATATTGGCAAAGCACAGGAGTTAATTGTGGCTAACTTCTCAACCACAGGCCCTATTGAACGTGCTGCCTCGGAAGTCGTATTGCTAGATGCAATGCAGTCTTACTTTCAGTACGAGGTAGTCAGCTTGTGTGGTATACCTACGATTAAATTGGAGGGAACGGTAGAGGATTGGCGTTCTATTGAACAGAGGGTGGAAGAGTTTGCTCGCTTTGGTTTGGAGTGGTGGGTTGAGCCGTTACGACCGATTCTAAAGGAATTTGTAGCGGCCGCTGCAGGCAGTGTTAATACCGAGTTTTGGGATTCCATTTACAAGTACCAAGGACCTGAGGGAAGTGGCTCGCCCTATATTACTGGATGGGTTGCTAGACTATTCCCCTACATTATGAATGATCGAGCGGGGTGGGAAGAAATGTCTGAAGGCAAGACCACTCAGCCACCATATCTACGCAATCCCTGGTTAAATTCTGAGCTGTCACCAGATATAGAAGCACTGGGTGTTTTTCCCAACCTGCCGTCTAAGGCTCCATTCAACTGGAATTACCTCGGGAATGTCTACGAAATGGAGTTTGTTGCTGGATTAATTGGTGTCAGTCAAGAGTCAGAATCTCTTTGTCTGCGACCAGAAATTGGCTGGGTAGTAATGGAAGCAGATAGGGAGGCATTCCCGACGAAGTGAATAAAGTATTTGTAGGGTGTGTCTCCACGCACCCTACAAGTGCTGGTACAGGTGAGCGGAAATAAGCCAACCATTTGAAATACCCACAACCCTTACGGAATTAGCTATTGTCATTCTAGAGATGTCTATTGTTAGGGAGCGATCGCAACAGAAGACTTGCCTCCTCGTTTCGGTCTGACGCTGACTACTTTTTTGGTAAATTACTAGCAGTGCCAATACCATCACAAACGCGACGTTCTTCAGGCATAACTTTGGAATCAGGGTTATTGAGATAGTCACGTATCCAAGCGCAACCCTGCACCATCAGCCCATCTAATCCTTCAATCCGCCACAACTTAACACTATTTTCTTCATCAGGCATAAGTACAGCAGTGGGATCGGGACTAATTTCTGCACCAGTCGTAACTAGAAGCTTGCCATCAAGACTAAAACCGACGCTGTCGATCGCCTTTTGAGGACTTTTGAATACAGCTACCTCTTGACCGGATACATCCCACAGACGAGCAGTTGAGTGAGCTTCGGCACTTGCTAGCAGCTTACCATCGTGACTCCAAAGGAGTCTCATAACCGAGCCTGTATGACCTGTTAATTCTTTTAATTTATGACCAGACAAATCCCACAAGCGGATAGTGCGATCGTTACTACCTGTGGCCAGTTTTTGACCGTCATTGCTCCAAATGACACTGTTGATCAAGTCTCGATGCGCGGGGAATTCTGTTACTTTCTGACCAGATAAATTCCACAAACGTACAATGCCATCCCCTCCGGCGGTAGCTAAAAGTTTGCTATTCGGGCTAAAACTGACAATGTGGAAGGCATTTTGAGGACCTTTGAATTCTCTCAGTTGCTTACCCGACAAATCCCACAAGCGAGCAGTGCCATCGTATCCTGATGTAGCTAAAAAATTACCATCCGGGCTAAAGTTCAGACCCGTAATTCCCTCTTTAGGACCCTTGAATTCTCTCAGTTGCTTACCCGACAAATCCCACAAGCGAGCAGTGCCATCCTTTGCTAATGTAGCTAAAAATTTACCATCCGGGCTAAAGTTCAGACCCGTAATTCCCTCTTTAGGATCCTTGAATTCTCTCAGTTGCTTACCCGACAAATCCCACAAGCGAGCGGTGCCATCCACTCCTACTGTAGCCAAAAGTTTGCCATTCGGGCTAAAAATCATTGGCATACCTAGACTTTTATGACCGTCTAATTCTGCCAACTTCTCGCCTGATAAATTATCCCACAGGCGGACAGGACCATCAACTTCAGCAGTCGCCAGCATCTCGCCATCAGGGCTAAAAATGACATACGGAAACTTTTTGTGTCCTTTAAAATCATTTAGCGGCAGGCGATCTTGCAAATTCCACAAGCGGACAATTTTGTCCTCTCCCGCAGTTGCCAAAAGCTTGTCCTTTGGGCTGAAAGTAACCTTCTCAACTGCCCCTAAATGTCCTTTAAGTTCCTTCAATAGTTGTCCATTCAAATCCCAGTAGCGAACAACGCCGTCCTTTGAACCAGTGGCAAGGTTCTGACCATCCGGACTAAAATTGACGCTCAACACCTCGCCTTTATGTCCTGAAAATTCTGCCAACTGTTTTCCATTCAAATCCCACAACTTGACAGTGCTGTCCCAAGAGGCAGTGGCAACTTTTTGATTATCGGGACTAAAAGCAACAGCAGACACCAAATTTTTATGCCCTTTAAATTCGCTTAATAGTTTTCCGTTCAAATCCCACAACTTGGCAGTGTAGTCTTTAGAACCAGTAGCGAGAGTCTTACCATCTGGGCTAAAACCGAGGCACCACACTCTTATATTCGTACTGGCAGGAAATTCTTTTAATAATTTGCCCTCCCAATTCCATAAGCGAACCATGCCATCTTCAGAATCAGTGACGAGAGTCTGACCATCTGGGCTGAAATTGATGTTAGATACCTGAAAAACGCTCAAAGGGGTAACGCTGGTGAAAATCTCAATATCTAGGGTGTCAGTGATCTTAGATACCCCCTCCTGCTTACGAAATTCTTTGATCGGGTTTCCTTTCAAATCCCACAATTTTATAGTCAGATCATCACGAGTCGCCAGTTGCCGACCATCCGGGCTAAAGTTAATATCTCTAACACGCCCTTTACTCACTTCAAATTTAATTAGTTCTTTGCCATGTAAATCTGACAAACTAACTGTGCCATCTTCTCCCGCACTCGCCAGTAGCTGGCCATCAGGGCTAAAACTGACATCCGTAACTGAGCGTGTATGCCTTTCTAGGCGATTGATTTCTGTGACTTCAGAAGTTACTGGGTGCAGCCGGCCGATGACTTTGTTCCTTAAAAGTGTGTTTGATATCCACAGTTGCTTAACTCCTTTTGCAGCTTGTAAACTTCTTATCAATGCCTGTAATTGATCGACTTCCCACTTAGCTTCTGAGGAAGTAATTAACGCCTGAATTCGCTCAACTTCTGCTTGCTGCCACTGATATCCAGCAAAGATAGCAAATCCAGCAAAGACAAAAGCTGAGCTGACAGCGGCGAAAACCAGGCGATGTCTGCGTTGTTTTTCTTGCCTGCGGAGGCGATCGCGCAACTCCAAACAAGCCTTGACATATTCAGCTTCTTCTTGGTTGAGATGCACAAATTTGGGCTGTTCCAACAGCACTATTGCCTCTTCTAATCTTCCCCCCTGATGGATTAAATAGCTGTTTTGGTCTGATTGTTCCTGATGCTGGTGCCAATCTTCTGCCGCCTGATTTATGGTTTCTCGCAGTTGCAAGTCGTTGCGGTTCTGATTCAACCATTCCTGCAACGTTGGCCAATAGCGGATTAAAGCTTCGTGGGCGACTTCTACTTCTTCCTTCCCGGTAGTTTCGTTGCGACTGGTAACGACTAGCCGTACCCCTTCACCAGCTAGCTGCTGTACCAACTTCTTAGTCTCTGCCAGATTGCTGCCACTGGGGACGAGATCCTCTAACTCCACTCGCTGGCGGGTGTCCCGTCGCTGCTCTCCCGGTATGGCATTCTTATCCAGGCGAGTTAAGCGCAAGAAAATATTCTGGATTTGCTCTTGTTTCTGAGCTGGTAGGCTATGGTAAAAATCATCAGCAGTTTTAGCGATCGCCTGCTGGACTTTACCAATCGCTTGGTACTCCTCATCGCACAGCCAGCGTCCCCGCCGTCGCTTCCACAACTCCTGCAACGCATATTGCAGCAGTGGCATCGCCCCTGGCTCTCCTTGCACATCATTGAGAATCGAGTGGCTCAAGCCAGCTTCAAAGCGCAACCCTCCCCTGTCGGCCTGCATCTTCATCGCTGTAATCAGTTCCGCAGGTTCCATCGGTCCAACCAATTTTTGTCGGGTTTCAATCCGCTTTCTCAGTGGGGGGTAGAAGGTACACTCTCCTAAAAAATCCGCCCGCATCGTTATGACAACTTTTTGGCGTTCGGCAAGGTGAAACAACTTGTCGATAAATTCTTGCTGATTGGCTTTATCCTCGCAGAGGGTGAACAGTTCCTCAAATTGGTCTACCACCAGTACCGAATGCTGTTGCGATACCTTTAAGAGTATTTCTAATTGTTTGAGCGGCTCGTTGGTCGGTGTGATGCGAACCGACTCTAGCCTTGGCTGCTGCTCTTTAAGCTTAGGAATCAACCCAGCTAGCACTACGGATGATTTGCCGCTACCGGAAGTGCCGATAACAGCTAAGAAATTATCCTTCGCCAGTTCATGTTGTAAATCTCTAATCAGCTCATCGCGCCCAAAGAAGAACTTGTGGTATTGTTCCTCGGCAAAGGAAGATAGACCGGGAAAAGGACACTCCGCCTGATATGGTGGTGGTTCTTTGCCCAAAGCAGAGAGAGCATCAAAGCTAATTTCCAGGACTTGATCGCACAGGTTATCGATCTCTACTATTGCCTGCTGGCGCTGTTCGCGCGCTGTGCGTGACTCGGCTCCTTGGGTATTTTTGAGGATCTCTACCTGTGTATTAAACCTCTGCTTGAGTACCGAAGCATTAGGGGCGCGTTCTGCCAGGATTTTGCTCAGCTTGCCAATACCATACTCGATTTCCTCGTCACTGAGCTCCCGATCGTCGAGGCGATCGCTAAATAAGGGACGCCCACCTAAGCGGCTAAACAGAGCCGGGACAGCAATATCGTGGCGCCTTCCCAGTCCGGCTGTTGCCTCTTGCAGGGCCGTGTCTACCTCTCCTGACTCTCTGAGTCGTCGATAAAAGCTCTGTCCTAAAGCCAAGCCTGTCTCTACGCTCACCTTGCGAGTCATTGCTACTACCGCAGGCATCCCCAAATTTCTGACCAATCTTTGCCCTAATCCACCTAATCCTGCTTCTGCTCTGGGGTCGGCACTTTCGCAAGTGCACAGAAAGGTAAAGTGAGGTAAGCTCCTTTGATGATTACCGATATTCTTGAGCTCTGAAATTAATTCTTCCCCTGTCACTGGCACAACTTGGTTATCGGCTTTTGCCCAGTACAGAACAGTTTCTCCGTTATCGAGCAACTTGCCGTGGGCGACAAAGTGCAGCAAGGTGTATGGCTTCTTAGCGTTAGTCAGTTGCTTTGACAGTTCTTGTAGGGTTGGCGCTCCGATCGCACCTGCAACATCATTTGCCAAAACTTCGTAAGGAATTTCACCAAGCGCTTCCTTGACTCCAGATAAGACAGCTTCAACGTCAAAAGGTGCTAATTGAAACTTGCCGATATTAGAGGGACTCGCTACCAGTACCAGTGCCCGCAAGTCACGTCGTCCAATGGGGTGAAAGCGGCGATCGATAATGGTGGGAATGTACAGAGAAAAGGGCACGCGCTGGTTGCGGGCTAAAAGATGCCAATCCCCGTCGGCATCAATCGGAGCACACAGCCTTTCCCAATGCAAAGTTTTGATAGGGTCATTGTCAGCCGCTTCGATCGAGAGTAAAATTCGTAACAGGGAGTTCTGACTACTCTTGGATAGAGCACGAACAAAGGTGTCGTACACTGCCCCTCGAAACAAAGCTTTGCCTAGTAAGGTGCCGTATTCCCTCTCGTTTTCTTGTTCTTGAGTGAGTTTGTTCAAGTCCTCCTGATTTAGCTGGAGGGTTTCTTTTGAATGGATGCTTAGCCCGTCCGGTTGCTTACACCTGACAACAATCGGCCAGCTACTATCGCCTGATTTGCTCTGGATGGTAATCTCAAACTCAAAGACGTTCATGCGTCATGTCCTCTCTTTATTTCTCGCTCTCCATATATCGGACAACGGATTATTTGTCGTTATCCTGCCTAATTAATAATTAAACATTAAACTTGCATAACCTAATCAGGGAAAGCATAAAAAATATATCACGAAGTACCTTAACTATTTTTTTGTTGAGAAAAAATACTTAAGTTTCGACCCTGACGGGGTGACAACCCCGTTAAAACCCATAGCTAACAAAGGTTTGACCGATTTATGGTAAAAAAAGATGGGGTCAATATCGTTAAACAACCCCATCTATAGAAAATGTTACCTCCATTTTACCAAATTTGTTTCCAGAAACAACTGAAACAAGCAGAATACTTAACCCGCTCGTATTTTCATTTTTCTGCTTCAAATCAAGAAACAAGTGAGCATTGAATCCCTGGCAACATTAATGCCTTATCCAATTTTGTTTGAGAGCAGGCGACGAGGGATTCAAAGATTTTTGAAGCTACCTATTCTCAATGTTGAGAATCTCTGGTTTCCCCTGATTAAATACATTTTAAGAACTCAAGTTAACCAGCAAAAAGAGTTGAGAGTTGCCATTGATAGAACGCAGTGGCGGGACAAAAATATCTTTGTCATCAGCCTGATATTTCAGCGGAGAGCATTACCATTATACTGGCAAATCTTACCGAAAAAAGGATGTAGTAATATCCAAGAGCAAAAAAGATTGATTGGCCCAATCCTGACCTTGTTAAATAAATATAAATTTGTGATAGAGACCGCGAATTTGGGAGTGTCAAACTGGGAAAATGGCTGTGCGATCAGAATGTAAGGTTTGTTTTAAGAATACAAAAGGGGCGATATATTGAACAAGCAGGTAAAGAATATAAGCGATTGAGTGAGTTGGGTTTGATGCCAGGTACTAGCTTTTATTTTAGGGATGTTAAAGTGACGAAGCAAACAGGATTTGGCAAGTTTGATATCGCAGGTTATTGGAAGCGTCGATATCAAGGTCATGTTGAAGATGAAGGTTGGTATCTCCTCACAAATGTAGGAACTTTAAAAGAAGCTGTGGCTACATTTAGATGTCGAAGTGGGATCGAAGCTATGTTCAAAGATTGCAAGACAGGAGGCTATAACCTCGAAAAAAGTCACGCTTGTGACGACCGCTTAAAAACCTTGATTTTATTAAGAGCTTTTGCCTATACTTGCGCTATTTTTCAAGGAGAAAAAATAAAAAGAATGGGGATTCAAAAATATGTGGGTCGGCTCACAGAAAGTGGGCGAACTGTAGCTCGGCATAGTAGCTTTTGGATGGGATTATCGGGTCAATCCTGGGTATTAGGCATAGAATATTGTCAGGAAATAGTTGTTGAATTAATGAAAATAAGACCTAATAAATTGCCATTTTTTCAGAAGGGTATGAGAGCTATGTCCTTGATTCAGTCTATGTTTTAACGGGGTTGTCACCCCGTCAGGTTTCGACCTTAACATAAATTACCCACTTTAACTAAAGATGCGGTAAAATGAGGGGATGAATCCATTGCCCTTGAATATATCGACTTTCAGATTGCGACGCAAAACGCATATAGCTGTAACGAAGCAGAGCGCATTCAACTGACTTAAATTAAGGTAACACAACCGATGTCAAAAAAATTGGCATAATGCGTTGCATAATTTAAAAATTACACCGCGAACTCAAACACTTAACAGCTAGAGAAGCTTGTCAAAGTCGCAAAGCCCTGATTCAAATAAATCATATTGTCTGTGCAATTCTAGGGGGGAATTTTATCAAAATAACAGTGCGCTTGATGGCAAAAACAGTAGACCACTAAAAGCAAGAATTACTGTCAGACTCCCTCAAACAAGAACTTAAAAACTCCACTATATATTCTCTAATTCTTTAACAGGAAAGTCGGTATCTTTTTGAGCTGTTAAATTTTGAATTTAATGAAGTTTGCTTACTTATTTGTCCGAGCCTTCGGAATTTTTAGCACGCTATATTATATAGCGTGCATACGTAAGTCTTGAGGTTTTAGGGGGCGATCGCCACAGAGGACTTGTGTCCTCGTTCCGGGCTGACGCTCACTACTTTTTTGGTGAACTACTAGCAGTGCTGATACCACCACAAAGCTGGCGATCGGTATCAGTGAGCTTGGGGTTCTTCAGATAGTCGCGCAACCAATCGCAGTTTCTTGTTAGAAGTTCATCCAATTCTTGTCTAATTTGATACAGCCTAACCCTATCATCTCCACCGATAGCCAGGAGTTTGCCATCCGGACTGAACGCCACGCTCTCGACATAGCCTCCATGTGCCTGGAATTTGGCTAACTCCTGACCTTGGATGCTCCACAGGCGGGCAGTGCCGTCGCTTCCACCAGTGACTAGACGCTGACCCTCTGGGCTGAATGCCACGCTCCATACTTCGCCTTGAAGTTCCGGCAATTGGTAGTTGTTCAACGGCTGACCTTTAGTGTCCCACAACTGGATGGTGCGATCTTTTCCAAGACTCACTAGACGCTGACTATCCAGGCTGAACGCCATACGATCCACCTTATGTGGCTTGTGTGGCTTGAGTTTGAACCACTGCCGATCTTTGGTGTCCCACAGCCAGAGGCTGCCATCATCTATATAAACAGCCAAGAGCTGACCATTCGGGCTGAACTCCATGCTCTTGACCTTATCTGCCTTTAGTTTGTCTAACATCTGACCTTTAGTGTTCCCTAGCCAGAGGCTGCCCTGCTTTCCCATAACAGCCAATAGCTGACCGTCCCGGCTGAACTCCACCCAATCGATTGCCTGGGATTTTTCTCCTTTATTTACTTTGAGTTTGATTAGCTGCTTCTTGCCTTTGGTGTCCCCCAGCCAGACGCTGCCATCATCTCCATTAACAGCCAAGAGCTGACCATCCGGGCTCAACGTCACGCCCTCGACCTTCTTGCCTTGAGGCCCCGAAAGCGTGACTAGCTGCTTGCCTTTGTCGTCCCACAAGGAAGCGATTTTGCCATCCTTTGTAATTTTGGCAGTCAAGAGCTGACCATTCGGGCTGAACGCCACGCTATTTACCTCGCCTTGATGCGCTTGAGGTAAACGCAAATTCTTACCCTCGATATCCCACAAGTGGGCGGTGTTCTCACTTATAGCGACTACACGCTTACCATCGGGGCTGAATCCTATTTTAGAGATAGAACCGTCAGTCCGCATTACCTTCAACCGCCGCCCGGAGATGTCCCACAGACGGACGGTTCTATCATCACTGGTGACCAAAAGCTGACCATCCCGGCTGAACGCCAGGCTGCTGAGACTGTCTTGTCCTTGGAGTTTATCCAACGTCCGGCCTTTAATGTCCCGCAACCAGATGGTGCCGTTTACTTCCCTCAAGGCCAGGATCTGGCTATCTGGACTGAATTTCACGCTATCAAACTCGTGTAAAAGTGAGAATAAATAGCTTTCACGATCTTCTGAGATCCACTTGTTGGTTTTGGTGTTCCACAGGCGGAAGGTGTTGCTGTTTTCCAATTTGAGGGCCAATATCTTGCTATCCGGGCTGATCTGCACGGTAGCAACCTTAATTTTCTCCGGAGGGTTGTACAGGAGTGTGCCCGGCTTTTTGGTTTTGGTATTCTCCAAATAGAAAGTGTTGTTATCTCGAATGATGACCAAGAACTGGCCATTTGGGCTGAACTGTGCCTTCTTGTCCCCGGGTCGATTAGGCTCTCGGGAATTTATAAACTTCTTGGTTTTGGTATCCCACAGGTAGGCAACGCCTTCCGAGCTAGAGGCGTTCAGGAGCTGGCTATCTGCGCTGAACGTCGCTTCCCAGAACTCCTTGCGCTCGCTCTGTGGGAGTATATCCGACTTCATTGTTTTGGTATCCCACAGGTGAATGTCGCCGTTAGATGTACTGATGGCCAGCTTTTGGCCATCGCGGCTGATCTGTACAAAACGATTCCAGGTTGTACCAGCGTCTTTTTCAGGAGAGTCCTTCCGGAGATATTGCGACTTCTGGGTTTTGGTATCCCACAAGCTGACGGTGCCTTTATCATCAGCAATAGCCAGCCGACCATCCGGGGTAAACACCATGCTCTCGACCGAAGATTGATTGGTTTTGAAGCGGTTAACTTCCTGTCCTCCATAAAATGTGTTGGTCAACTTACCTAACACTTGATTCCTTAACCCAGCATCTGGCCACAGGAATTGCCACTTTGACTGCTTGAGTTCTTGCGCAGCTCGTAAACTGCCTATCCTTGCATCTATTACTTGATGAGTGACCAAGCCAGTCTCTGCGGATTGTAGAATAGCCTGAATTCGCTCGATTTCTGCTTCCCTCCACTTAATTCCAGCAAAAATGGCAAATCCACCCAACATAAAAGCGGAGATCGAAACCGCCATGAGTTGACGCTGTTGGCGCTGTTCCTCAAGCTGGCGTCGTCGCTGGCGCAACTGGACACAAGCCAAAACATATTCCGCCTCAAGTTGGTTGAGATGCACAAATTTAGGGTGCTTCCACAACACCTCTGCATCTTCTAATCGTCCCCCCTGATGGATTAGATAAACGTCTTTGTCTGGTTGCTCTTGGTGCTGCTGCCACTCCTGAGCTGCCTGATTGATGGTTTCTCGCAATAGCAAGTCATTGCGGTTCTGATTCAACCAATTTTGTAACGTCGGCCAGTAGCGGATTAAAGCTTCATGGGCGACTTCCACCTCTTCCTTCCCCGTAGCTTCGTTGCGACTGGTAACTACAAGCCGCACGCCTTCCCCAGCCAACTGCTGCACCAACTTCCTTGTCACTGCTAGATTCTCGCCTGTGGGCACCAAATCCTCTAACTCGACTCGTCGGCGTGTGTCCCGTCGCTTCTGGCCTGGTACGGCACTCGCATCCAAGCGGGTTAAGCGCAAGAAGATATTCTGGACTTGTTCTTGCTCAGCAACTGACAAGCTATTGTAGAAATCATCGGCAGTCTTAGCTATTGCCTTTTGGACTCCACCGATCGCTTGGTACTCCTCATCGCACAGCCAACGTCCCCGCCGCCGCTTCCACAGTTCCTGCAAGGCATATTGCAGCAGTGGCATCGCCCCTGGCTCCCCCTGCACATCATTGAGAATCGCGTGACTCAAGCCAGCTTCAAAGCGCAGTCCCCCCCTGTCTGCTTGCATCTTCATTGCTGTAATCAGTTCCGCAGGTTCCATCGGCCCAACCAATTTTTGTCGGGTTTCAATCCGCTTTCTCAGTTCGGGATAAAAGGTACACTCTCCCAAAAAGTCTGCCCGCATTGTAATTACGACTTTCCGCCTCTCGGCAAAGTTTAATAACTTTTCGATGAATTCGACGCGCTCGGCTTTATCTTCACAGAGAGTGAATACTTCTTCAAATTGGTCTACCACTAATATTGAATGATGCTCTGATACCTTCAATAATCTTTCTAATCGTCTTTTTAGTTGCCTCAGCGGCTCCTTTCCAGGCGTCATATAAGCCCACTGGAGGCTTAGCTCCTCTTCTTTGAGATTAGGAATCAGCCCAGCTAGCACCACCGATGACTTGCCGCTGCCCGAAGTGCCGATTACTGCTAAGAAATTGTCCTTCGCCAGTTCATGTTGTAAATCTCTAATCAGCTCATCCCGCCCAAAGAAGAACTTGTGGTATTTTTTCTCACCGAAGGAAGACAGTCCAGGGAAGGGGCACTCAGCCTTGTATGCTGGTGGTTGCTTACCCAAGGCTGCTAGAGCGTCGAAACTGATTTCGATTACTTGCTCGCAGAGGTTGTTGAGTTCTACTATTGCCTGATGACGATCTTCACGGGCTGTGCGTGAGTCGGCTCCCCGTGTATTTTTCAGCGTCTGTACCTGGGTTTCAAACCTCTGCTTGAGTACGGAGGCATGAGGTGCTCGTTCTTGGAGGAGCTGCTGCAGCTTGTCAATACCATACTCGATTTCTTCGTCGGTTAAATCCCGATCGTCGAGGCGATCGCTGAACAAGGGACGGCCACCCAAGCGGCTGAACAAAGCTGGAACTGTAATATCGTGGCGCTTGGACAGTCCGGCTGTTGCCTCTTGCAGGGCCGTGTCTACCTCTCCTGACTCTCTGAGTCGTCGGTAAAAGCTCTGTCCTAGAGCCAAGCCTGTCTCTACGCTCACCTTGCGGGTCATCGCTATGACAGCAGGCATCCCCAAATTTCTGACCAATCGCTGAGCTAATCCACCTAATCCTGCTTCTGCTCTGGGGTCGGCGCTCTCGCAAGTGCAGAGGAAGGCAAAGTGAGGTAAGCTCCTCTGATAATTACCGATGTTCTTAAGTTCTCCGATCAAGTCTTCCCCAGTCACTGGCAGAACTTGATTGTCAGCTTGCGCCCAGTACAGGACTGTCTCGCCCTGAGCCATCAGCTTGCCGTGGGAGATAAAGTGGAGTAAGGTGTACGGCTTCTTGGCATTCGTCAGTTGCTTTGACAGTTCTTGTAAGGTTGGCGGACCGATCGCACCTGCAACATCATTTGCCAAAACTTCGTAAGGAATATCACCAAGAGCTTCCTTGACTCCAGACAAGGCAGCCTCAACATCAAAGGGCGCTAATTGATACTTTCCTATATTAGAGGGACTTGCTACCAGCACCAGTGCCCGCAAGTCACGCCGCCCAATTGGCGGAAAGCCGCGATCGATAATAGTGGGAATGTACAGGGAAAAGGGCACGCGCTGGTTACGGGCTAAAAGATGCCAATCCCCGTCGGCATCAATAGGAGCACACAGCCTTTCCCAATGCAAGGTCTTAACTTCGTCGTTGTCAGCCGCTTCAATTGAGAGCAAAATTCGCAGGCGGCAGTCCTGACTGCTCTTGGATATGGCGCGAACAAAAGTCTCGCGCACAGATCCTCGAAACAAAGCTTTGCCCAACAGGATGCCATATTCCTTCTCGTTTTCTTGCTGTTGCGTGAGTTTGTTCAAGTCCTCCTGACTTAGCTCAAGAGTCTCTTTTGAATGGATGGTTAGCCCATCTGGTTGCTTACACCTGACCACAAGGGGCCAGCTACTAACACCTGATTTGCTCTGGATGGTAATCTCGAACTCAAAGGCGTTCATGCGTCATGTCCTCTCATTATTTCTCGCTCTCCATATGTCAGATAACAAATAATCAGTCGTTATTAAGACTATTTATAAAGTAAATATTAAACTTGCAGAACCTAATCAGGGAAAGGCATAGGAACATACATTCAGAAGTACAGTGAGTATTTTTTTGTTAATAAAAACATACTCATGTTTCGATTTTAACAGGAGTTACCCAGTTAAACAGAAGATGCAGTAAAATGAAAGAAATGAATCCACCGAAATACACCGCTATTGAATACATCGACTTCCTGATTGCGACGCAAAAGGCAGATAGCTGTTGCGAAGCATACCGCGTTCAACCGACAACGGGGTCTGCGGCGGCACACGATACCCTTAACCATAACTGTGAAGTACCCGCCGCTAATTTGTTGGGGAAGGAATGTGTAGGAATGGTGGTATTCAGTCCCTGCATGGAATGGGAACCCGGTTTGATTCTTGCTAGTGCTATTGGTAGTATGGAAAGTCGGAAGTCGGCTCGATCCAGGAAACTATGAAATCTAGTATGAGATTATCGAGCAATTCATGGAATTGTAAATTCATTTCAGGTGAAACTCAAAAATATGCCATATCTACTCCATCAGCTTCTAGAAACCAGCGGCAAGCGATACCCCGATCGAGAAGCGGTCATTTATAAAAACAACGCTATCACGTATCAGCCGCTAGACACACTTTCCAATCAACTAGCCTGGGTTCTCAGAGATTCTGGTATAGCAACCGCTTTCGTCGGTTAGGATGCAAGGCGTAAGACGGACTCGATCGCATCTGTTAAACAATCAAACTGATTGAGAAGTTTACGAATCCGACTCCCCGACCAAGACTCTTCTTTGTTCAATTCTGTTCAACTCAGGGGAGTATGGTGGTAAATATAACAATCTACACCCCGCCTTTTGAATCAACTCCTCAATCCGACAACCTTTATGACAAGTAGCATTATCCATCACTATCACCTGTCCTTTAATAAGTGTTGGAACCAAACTTGTTTCTAACCACATTTAAAAAATTGTTCGATTACAATGTCCCTCGATGGTATAGCCACCGTCAAGGTGGCGCCGGACGAAAAGCGCAATACGTCTTCGATCGCCAGAAAGTAAACAATTAAACCTTCTGGCAAAAATCTTAACTGTAGGGCTTGGGCATGAGTTGTGCGATCGCCCTTGGCAGTTGGGACTACTTACTGTTTATGCCATAACCACCTTGGCGGTTTCTATACATATTTATCACAAAAAGTCAAGTTAATTTTTTTTACGAGATTTGGGATTGCAGTTTGAGGCGCACAGACTGTGGGTGCGATCGCCTCTGCAAAATCCTGAATTTTACATAAAATCCCAGCGCCCAAAAGGTTTCAAGAGCTAAAACTCAACAGAAAAACTCGAAAAAACATAATATTAACTTATGTTATAAATCAAAGTATGTTAAGAAAATTAGCAAAATTTTAAGGTTAGTTGCAAAAGGCAGGCCGTTGTCACCTCAGCAGAGGCAAGAGTGGTAGCTTTGATCGCAAGATGTAAGTTTTCAGATCTTCAGCTACCAACCATAAAAAATATGTACGACAAACGTCCAGATCGAGATTTGGCGAGTGCTGCTGTAACTGCGGCTTTAGGAGCTGGGGTCGTTACCTCTTTTGCGGTTAGCAGAGGGCAAAACCCGCTGGTAGCCATCGGCATTACTGTTTTTGCAGCGGGTGTAGCTGTAATTTGCGATCGGTTCGGCTTAATTTAAGTTAATGTCCCATTTTTACGCACAGTTAACCCATAAAATCCCCGCCCTATTTGCAACTAGCAAAGGTGGGGATTTTCAATCGAGCGTCAATAAGTTAGTTCGCGATCGCACGAGTGCCTCGAAACCTGGTTTTTTCACGAAAAGACGCGCTCGGACTCCCAGATTAGGTAAAAAACCCGGTTTCTTGGGTCGGAGTGCCTCAATCCTGTAAATCATATTTTTAGATTTGACATTCCCCGCGCTTGCATCGACGGGGATTCTTAAGACTTTCGGGCCTTAATATCCCTATTGCCAGGGTTTCCGGGCGCAATCCTTTGCCAAAAATGGCGGTCTGCTATCAAGCGTCTTACAACTAGCTCCTCGGTCGTGACTTTCCTCCAGTCCGGGGGTAGGTTTTAACGTCTTTTACTGACGATTTTATCGATTCAGAACCTTAGTATTGGTTGTGATTAATTATTTTGAGCATCCGTACTGCTGTTAAGCTAGATACTTGATTTCTCAAAATTCGCAACTTTCGACTCTTTTGACGATAGCACACTTGCCAGACATTTGTGCAATTGGTATATCATATAGGCAGGATAAATCCTGCCATGCCCTTTCATCCCTGGACTATAGTCACAGGGTTTTCAGGGTATTTTTTATAACAACATAAAATCTTAGCCAATAATACCTAAAAATCGATCGTTTTTCCGCCATCAAGGCTAAGATGTGGCTGCCAACTTTTTTTCTGACACTCACGTCTCTATAAACAGCGATGCTATCTTGGTTGTTACCTGTAATTATTTTTGAAGGCAAATTTTTTTCCAAGGGGTGCTTGGCGCAAACAGGTAAAACTTAGCCTTGATAGATACTTAGCAACCCAAATCTGAGCTTTGGGAGTTTGTCCAGATACCCCACCCACAATTTCACAGTAAAAAGCTATGGAATCCCTCGCCTACCTCGAACTTGCTCTTGTTTGCGAAGCACCCGCAGAGTCGAAAATTTTTGATGGGCCCAAGTGGCAAAACCTATCGAGTCAAACTTATGTCCGTTTGCTGTCTTTGGCTTTGATGCTGTCGGTTTTGAGTGCAGCCGGTTCGGCTTTTGCTCAAATAGATCCGGGAAATCCAAATTTGCGATCCGTTCAAGACAGGTTGCGGGATCTCGGCTATTTTCCCCGAGCTTCCACCGGTCAGCTCGGCCCGATTACTCAACAAGCTCTGACTAACTTTCAGCGAGACTATCAACTGTCGCTGACTGGCCGGCCCGATCGAGCTACTGTGATAGCACTCAACTATTTTGCCGGGGATAACGATCGACCTTCTAAAACTATTTATACAAATTATCGGGAGCTGCGTTTTGGAGACGCGGGTGCAGATGTTTCGGCTCTCCAGCGCAGGTTGCAGCAGCTAGGCTACTTCAAGGCGCATCCCACAGGGAGTTTTCGCCAAGTTACTCTAAATGCGGTGAGATACTTCCAGCGAATTAATCGACTGCGGGTGACTGGAGTTGCTGACAGGCAAACTTTAGCTTTGCTGTTTGGCTCCACCCGGCCGGTTCCCCCCCTTACACCTCCTGGGAATATTTCCGGGAATGGCGGTTGTAAGGGGTTGCGGTTTGGGGACAGAGGAGCGACGGTAGACTTGATCCAGCGGCAGTTAAAAGCTTTGGGCTATTTTCAAGGCGGCGTTGACGGCAAGTTTCGCGAACGCACTCTCTACGCTGTGACTCGTTTTCAGCAAGATTACAATCTCGTTTCTGACGGCTGCGCTGACACTGCTACTTTGACTGCTATCGATGCCCAGATGAGGAAAGCTCAAATTACCTCATCGACTGGGGAAAATGACCGGCAGAGTAATGCCGGAAATTTTCTGGAGTTGGGCGACAGAGGCCGACAAGTAGAACTTCTGCAGCGGCGGCTGCAACAATTGGGTTATTACAGGAGCCAGATTCACGGTTGGTTCGATCGACCAACTCAAGCAGCTTTGATCCGGTTTCAGAAAGATAGCGGGCTGTTCGGGAGTGGGAGGGTCGATAGCAGCACTCAATCGGCTTTGCGGCAAGGCAACAGGCAGGCTGCAGGGCCGTTGCCGCCGGTCGCTGGGGCTCTGCGACGGGGCGATACTGGGCCTGCTGTCCGACAACTTCAGTCTTCGCTCAGAAGTCTGGGCAAAAACCCCGGCCCGGTGAACGGAGTATTTGGAGCTGAGACAGAGTTTGCGGTGCTGTCGTTTCAGCAGGAACGCAATTTGTCACCGGCGACGGGTATTGCCACTCCGGCGACTTTGGCCCAGATCGAAAACCGATTAGCTGGGCGGCTAGCTGTTCCTGCTGTTCCAATTAGCAGCAGTTTCAACTCTCGATGGAGCATTCAGCAATTACAAAGGCGACTGCAAGACCTTGGCTTTTACACAGGTCCCATCGGCGGAGTTTTCGATGCTGCGACGAGAGACGCCCTCGATCGAGCTCAGCGCAGTTACGGGGTCAGCAGCGACGATTTGTTGAGCCAAACTTGAGGCAGGGGGCTGGCGGACGCTGTATCAAAGAAATCGGATTTCTGGTTTCTGACTGATTCCTGAAATGATTTATTTGGCCCAAGAAACCCGGTTTCGGCGTAACTGCTAATCGCGCTTCGGTCACGGATTTTTGTTAAAAGTTGTAACAAGCCGTACAACAAAATGGGAAAATAGTGTGTGTTCACTCAATTGAATCCGGGGCGGTGCTGCCGTTCTGGGCGATCGACCTCGGACAAGACCAATTGCTGGAAACCAAAGACGGCCATCCCATCCGCAAAGCTTCGTGGCACACCGTATGAATGGTTAGCTGGCAGTCTAGCAGGTGCAACCCAGACTTTTCAGCTTGCTTCATGCCAATTTTCAAAATCGAGTCGTTGTTAAATTCGATCGTTCTGTTGCACTGAACGCAGACTAGGTGGTGATGGTGGTGCGGGTAGGGCTGGTTTATTTCATAGTGTTTGTGACCTTCGGCTAGTTCGAGTTCGCGGAGGAGGCTCATCCTTGCCATTAACTTTAAAGTTCGGTAAATGGTGGATAAGCTAATGTTTTCTCCGCGATTTTTTAACAAAGTGTACAAATCCTCGGCACTCAGGTGGTTGCCTTTGGGGAGGTTCTGAAACACGTGCAAAATGGTTTCCCGTTGGGGAGTCATCCGCCAGCCTTTGTCATTGAGTTCGGATTTGAATGAGGACGCGGTATAAAGTGCCATAGTGACCCTCTCAAGAAAGTCTGCCTATTGACAATCATACACAACGATCGAGATATTTTGCAAATATCGCAGCTTATTGAAAAAAGATTGAGGAAAAAAATTGGTTTTTGATATTTTTTGACTTTTAACAAGCTTTATGCATTGATGCAGAGGACAGAGAAGTGGTTGAGAAGTAAATTTTGTTACTTCTGCCAAATGCCTCCTGCCTTCTGCACAAGCGCCGAATGCCTCGCTCCGCGATTGATGGCGCTGACGGATCATCGGCCAAATTTAAGTCAGAGACTCTAGATAGTCGCGCACGCGGTTGCGACGCTTGGGTTGGCGGAGTTTTTGCAAAGCTTTAGCTTCAATTTGGCGGACTCGCTCGCGTGACAAGTCGAGGGCGCGACCGATTTCGGCCAGGGAGTAGGGGTGTCCGTCGCCCAAACCAAAGCGCATCAGAATTACATCTCGCTCGCGGCTGGTCAAATCTGCCAGCAGTTGCTGCAAGTCGCGGTGCAAAGCTTCTCGCATCAGCATTTCTTCTGGCGATACGCAGTCGGTTTCGAGCAAGTCGCCCAACTCTGTATCTTTTTCGTTGCCCACTTTAGTTTCTAGAGAAACAGACCGGGGGACTCGCAGCAAAACTTCTCGGACTTGGGGGGCCGTCATGTCCAACTCGACCGCGATGTCTTCTATAGTAGCTGTGCGACCTTTTTCTTGAGAAATTTTGCGCTGGGCTTTTTTGATTTTGTTAAGTTTTTCGGTGATGTGAACCGGGAGGCGGATGGTGCGGCTTTGAGTAGCTATCGCGCGCGTAATTCCCTGCCGAATCCACCAGTAGGCATAGGTGCTAAACCGATAGCCCCGCGTCGGATCAAACTTTTCTACGGCTCGCTCCAGTCCCAGAGTACCTTCTTGTATTAAATCGAGCAATTCTAAACCGCGATTTTGATATTTTTTCGCCACCGAAACCACCAGGCGCAGGTTCGCCTTAATCATGTGGTCTTTAGCTTCCACGCCTTCAGCTTGAATTCTATCGAGCGTCTCCACCGTCATCTCTGCTAACTCGGCCCACTGGCGCTTGCCTTCGGACATAATTCGCTTGAGTTCTGGCACGTCACCGACGCCCGCGGTTAATGCCCAGCGTTCCAGGGAAGGTTTATGTCCTAACTGTGCCGCCAAGCGATCGCGCACGTCTATTAAATGCACGAAGCGCCCAATTAGCCCTTCTTCCTGGGAGGCGACGGTGTTGCGCAATTCCAGCAATTTGACATAGCGCTGAACTTTTTGAGCTTCCGAGACTTCTTCGTCTCTACCCAAGAGACGAACCCGACCGATTTCTTGTAGGTACAGGCGTACTAAGTCTGTAGTGCGGCGGCTCGCATTTTTTTGCAATTTGGCTGCTTGGTCTGCATCCTCTGTTTCTGCTGGGTATTGATCGATGAGTTCGTCTCCAGCTTCTTCAGCATCTTCATCCAACACATCATCTTGCAAGGGATTGACTTGCAGTTGTTCGTCGAATTCAGCTTCAGCGTAAAAAGAGGTGGCTGGCATAGTAATTTTCTCAGTTGCTCCGGGTGAAAAGATGCTACGCTTAGCGGTTATTGATAATTATGATGCCCATTTTGTTAAGACGAAGCATCACCGCTTTTTGTTTCTTTACTAACTTTCGTGACTTGGATGCTGTTGTTCGATCGAACTTTGGCGGTCCCACTTGTTTTACCAAGATTCTGGAAAACGCTAAGAACTTTCCGATCTAACAGGTTGAAGGTCCGAAAAGTGCGTTGTACTTTTTTGTTTATGTAGCAAGTATAGATACTGACTGGCTAGAAACAAGTGACCTTCGTCAGAAGTTAAGTTAATCTTCATCACATATAAGCTGGTTCCCGATCACTTCGGAAAATATTCGATTTTTTTAATAAAACTTTATATAACTCGGCGCTCTTGATTAAATACCCGCTCAGTGAGCGAAGAAGTTTAATCCCTTACAGAATATGAGCTGAGCGAGTTTGTACAGTCAGCAGTACCGAGTTATTGGTCTTCGGCAAAAACCGGGTTTCTTAACAAAACTTCTAGATTAAAACCTAAAAGTTTGAGGAAGACACCCGGTTTCTGGATGTCTTTTGCCTAAGTCGCGAATTTGAGGGGGCGATCGGCTGATAATTTTTTTGCTGTTCGCTGCTGCTTGCGGGTTAACCTCATCCAATAACAATAGCATCAAGAACCTGTTTTTTTTGCACTGGGCCTGCAACAGCGCTCAAATTAAAATTGCTAAGTAGGCCAGGGGAAAAAAACCATAGTATCTTGTAGGGGCCGGTTTAGCTAAGATCCCAAATACCAAGGAGTAGACGGCTGCAAAACCCGCCCTCCCTATGTTGACTGTTGACTGTTGATTGTTGACTGTTGACTGTTGACTGTTGACTGTTGACTAATGACTAATGACTGTTGACTGTTGACTAATGACTAATGACTAATGACTGTTGACTGTTATGTTAATTTGTAGCCACCTACTTAGCGCGGGTAAAGTTTCATCAGTTCCCTCACCTGTTCGGCGTGATACGAACTGCGAGTTAAGGGAGAAGCGACAACTTGCAAGAATCCCAAAGATTCGCCGAACTTTTTCCAAGCATCAAATTGTTCCGGAGGCACAAAGTTTTCTACGTTCAAGTGCTTTTGAGTCGGTTGCAGGTACTGTCCAACTGTTAAAATATCGCAGCCGACAGCCCGCAAGTCTTGCATCGCCTCCCGAATTTCGGCGTCTGTTTCTCCGAGCCCCACCATGATGCCGGATTTGGTGTAAACCCCAGGTGCGAGGAAGCGGCTTCGCTGCAATAGTTCCAAGCTGCGATCGTACTTTCCTTGCGGCCGCACCTTGCGGTAAAGTCGCTTTACGGTTTCGGTATTGTGGTTGAGTACCTCTGGGCGGGCTGCGAGAATAATTTCTAAAGCTTGCCAGTTGCCGCACAAGTCGGGAATCAAAACTTCTATAGTTGTGTCCGGCATCGCACAGCGCACCGCTTGAATGCACTCGACAAACTGAGACGCGCCCCCATCCGGCAAATCGTCCCGGTTGACAGAGGTAATCACGACGTGGTTGAGTTTGAGCCGCTGCACCGCTTGCGCCAATCTTTCGGGTTCCGTCGGATCTAAAGGTTGGGGCTTTTTCTCAAAATCGATGTCGCAGTAAGGACAGGCGCGGGTACAAGCCGGGCCCATAATCAAAAATGTGGCCGTACCTGCGTTGAAGCATTCGCCGATGTTCGGACACGAAGCCTCTTCGCAAACCGTATTCAGGGCTAAATCGCGCAAAATTTCTTTGACGTTGCCGACGCGCTCCCACTGGGGGGCTTTTACTCGCAACCACTGGGGCTTAACTGTCACGTCTGTCTCCGCCTGAGTAGTGTTTTACAAATCATTATATAGGAGCTTGCTCAATTTTAACTTGAATGTGATAAGCTAAAAATCTATTGACTAAATTCGGGATGTAGCGCAGCTTGGTAGCGCACCTCGTTCGGGACGAGGGGGTCGCAGGTTCAAATCCTGTCATCCCGATTTGAAAATTAAATGGGATATTCCGCAGCAAGTGAGTTTGTTTTGGGCGATCGTCCTGCTGTCTATATTTTTGGTGGGCATAAATTGGTCGATGAGGCGATTCCCTACGGGATAGCTGCGCTTCACGGGCGTGTTAATTCCCCCTTGCTAAAAAATCAACTGTAGTCGCTGTTTTTGCAAAGGGAATTAGAGCATCAAACGTAAAGAATCACAGCAGCCATAGAGAGTAGAGAACAACTCTTTGCTTTCTCCCTCTGTGAGGATTTGGGACTGTGTTCACTGATACATACTTGCTCAATGCTGAGAAATTTGACCGAGGTTTGGAACCAGAGGTAACTATTTTTACTCCTATAATTCTTATATACAAGTTCCTTAAAATTTACATCTTGAGATAGATGTCTTAATAGCTGAATCAGCTTATAATAAGAGCTAGGTTCTAGCCGTTCTAAAATTCACCCAAAAACCGGAGGATATTCCAATGCAAAGAAGTGGCAAAGCCTTCGGCTCCTGCTCTCGCTGCGAAACAGTACCCGAAAAAATAGAGGACAGGGGAGGTCTATACCTGTGGTTTCCAGTATCGCACACGCTGAACAAGGTTATTTCTGCACTGACCAAGGCTAAACTTGAATTCCGGCTTTTAGAAGAGAGCAAGTGTTTGTACATTATGCTTGAGGGAATAGCCAAAGAAAAGTTTAGCGCCCTAGTATCATCGGCGCTGACAAATCAAGAATTGAAAGAGACAAAAGTTTTGTGGATGCGCGAACTTGAACAGCCGCAACTTAGCGATTTTTATCGCAGCACTGACCTATGCTCTTTTATTAACTTCAGCAAGTCTGACTGGCTGTTAGATTTATTGTCCGAAGAACGCATTACTACACATTTTCAGCCTATTGTTTATACCTCAGATACTTCTAAAATTTTTGCCCAGGAAGCGCTACTCCGAGGAATTGACGAGCAGGGGAACTTAATTTATCCGGGTCGGATTTTTGCCCAAGCAGAATCAGCAGGCCTAATTTTTCAATTAGATGCTTTAGCCCGGACTCGCGCGATCCACGAAGCCCATGTGTACGATATCAAAGAACTACTTTTTATTAATTTTTCTCCGACTTCAGTTTACGATCCCGCTACGTGCCTGCGAAGGACAGTACAGGCTATTGATGAATCGGGAATTCCTCACAGCAATATTGTTTTTGAAGTAGGGGAATCTCAGCACCCTCCTGATATGGATCACTTGATTAAGATTCTGAGGTTTTACCGAGAAGCGGGATTTTTAATTGCCCTGGATGATTTTGGCAGCGGTTCTTCTAATTTAAATTTGATGCACCAACTGCGTCCAGATTTTATTAAGTTGGATATGCAATTGATTCGGAATGTCCATCAAGATTATTATAAGGCACTAATTACTGAAAAGATATTAGAAATTGCCTGTAAATTAGAGATTAAAACTGTTGCTGAAGGTGTGGAAACTTGGGAGGAGTTTGAGTGGGTGCGACAACGGGGAGCAACTTTTGTTCAAGGTTATTTGGTTGCTAAACCGACTTCTCCGCCGATCGCAGTTACGAGTTATATTGGTGCTCAACCCGTACCTATTTCTGCTTAACTGGTTTCGCGTTGCGATTTGGCGCCTTATTTGCTTCCAGGAAGAGGCTGGGGAGGCATATCGGGAGGCGTTGCACAATTGTTGCTCGTTCCCAGGCTCTGCCTGGGGACGCATATCGGGAGGCTCTGCCTCCTTTAAAATGAGACAACTATTTGGAGGCAGAGCCTCCGGATATTCATTACCAGGCAGAGCCTGGTAACGATAATTTAAACGCTCAAATTGCGCCGCAGAAAGCTTTCTAAGGATTCCATTCTGATGCCGTAGATTGATTCCAAGTTTTGCACTTGTTCGGGAGTACAGAAATACTCGTTACCCAGCAATACCCGCAAAGTTCCTAAGTCTTTTTGAGCTTGACGGTTCAATAAACCCAAGGCATTTCTAAAACCGTCAAACACAACCAGGGGCGGGTTGATTACGATGGGTTCGCGATTGAATAAGCGTCCAAAAATGCGGGGAATGTCGTCTCTTGTCAGCACATCCGGGCCACCGACTCGCAGAATTTGGTTGCGGGCGCCTTCGACTGTTGGCGAGTCGGCGGCAATCTTTGCTAGGTCGTCGGTACTGACAACAGAGGTGCGGTTTTTGCCGTCGCCAATCAGCAGGTAAAGTCCGGTTTCTCGAAATCTTTCTGCTAGCGGTAACAAGCTGGAAGCAAAACCGGCAGGCCGCAAGATTGTATAATTCAAGCCGCTGTTTTGCAGGTATTTTTCTACTTCTCGCTTGGCTTTGAATACTGCGGAATCTTCGTATCCCCGATCGACTCCCAGTACCGAAATAAAGACAAAGTGCTGCACTCCGGCTTCTTTGGCGCAGTCGATCAATTCTATGTTAGCGCGGTAGTGTACTGCTTGAACGTCGCCGCCGGTGCCGTGGCTGCTGATGATGTACTGCACTCCTTGGCAGGCTTTTTTAATATCTTTGTCTTGTTTCAAGTCGCCGATAAAAATCTCGGCGCCTCGGTTTTCTAGTTCTGAGTAGCGAGATGCGAGGCGAACGAATGCGCGGACAGGCTTCTCTTGCTGTCTGATTTCTCGTACAATTCGGCGGCCTAGTGCGCCTGTTGCTCCAGTTACTAAGAACATGATTTTTGGTTGTTGGTTGTTACTTACATCTTGCACATTTCTCAAGAACAGGCAAGATGCCTGTTCCACAAAGAGTGAATTTTCTTGTGGGGTGGGCATCCTGCCCCTTAAGAACAGGCAAGATGCCTGTTCCACAAAGAGTGAATTTTCTTGTGGGGTGGGCATCCTGCCCGCCATAAAAGCCTTATTGAGAATGGTGCAATATCTCAGTTGCTATTAACTTTATAACTTATAAATCAAATTTCGACAATTACGGGGGCGTGGTCGCTGGGTTTGATTAATTTTCTGGGAGCAATGTCTATTGTACAGTTTATTGCTTGTTCGTACAGGGGAAAGCTGAGATAATGGTGGTCGATTCTCCAGCCGTTGTTGCGGGGAAATGCGGCGGCGCGGTAGTCCCACCAGCTATAATGACCGCCTTCTGATGTGAATTTGCGAAAGGGGTCGTTTAAGCCTAATTCTATGATTTCTGTTAGTGCGAGGCGCTCGGCTACTGATAGGCCGACGGAGTTAGCATTGGCTTTGGGATTGTGGATATCTCGATCGTCCGGGACGATGTTGAAGTCGCCGCAAATGCACAATTTAGGGGATTTGTCTAGTGCTATTTTGAGGTATTCTTGCAGCAGTTTGAGCCACTTTAGTTTGTACTCGTATTTCTCGCTGCCGACTTCGGAACCGTTGGGAACGTATACGCAAATAATGCGAATATCGTCTATAACCCCGGCTATTAGGCGTTTTTGTTCGTCAAAAATACCTGCGGTTTCGTCGCCGAGAAGGGGGGCAAATCCTGTGCTGATTTGCGTTAGGGGCGATCGGCTAAAAATTGCGACGCCGTTGTAGGATTTTTGACCGGAAATGTAGCAGTTGTAGCCGAGGTTGATGAAGGGTTCTAGGGGGAAGTCTTTGTCTGTAACTTTGGTTTCTTGGAGGCAGAGAACGTCTGGGGAGTTTGTTTGCAACCAGCTAGTAACGTGTTCTAGGCGGGTGCGGATTGAGTTGACGTTCCAGGTGACGATTTTCATTTTTTGTTTGTTATGTACTCTCTGATTATTGGCCCGATCGTAAAGTGCGATCGCCCGTTTTGTTTTACTGTTTCCACTAATGACCGCCGTCCTAAAGATTGCATGACTTTCAAGAGTTCTGGCGGTGATAGTTGCAGGTCTTCTGGTATTTTTGAGATGTCGGCTGGTTCGGGGGTTTTGGCTAGCCAGGCGATCGCCTGTTGTTCGGATGCGGTTAGGCGATCGAAATGCTGGTGCAGGAGTGATTCTAAGTCACCTAAGAATAGGGTATCATAGGAGAGGAATTCGGAAACGCTACCGCCGAATAAGTCTTGAATCAATGTGGCAACTATATTTAACCATAAGGGATTGCCTCGGTAAAGGTCGATCAGTTCTGACCATTTCTCCGGTTCTGCTAAACCTTTTTCTCTGAATATTTCTTGTGCTTCCGGACCTAAACCGTTGAGTTGCAGAGATTTGCAGGGGCGGTTTTCGCCTTCTAAGGCGGCGATTTCTCTGGGTTTTTCCCAACTAAGGAGGATGAGGCAACTGTTGTGGGATGATTCTGTTATTTGTTTGAAGAATGCGCCGTAATTTTCATATCCAGGTTGGTAATTTCCTGCGAGTTGTTGGCTGCTGAAGATGGTTTGGATATCATCGAGGATGATGAGACAGCGGTGCGATCGTAAATAGTTGATTACCCCCCCCAACCCCCCGTTGCTAAGGGGGGGAGAAAGAGGTTGAATCTCTTCGCCGCGCCTGGGAGAAAGAGGTTGAATCTCTTCGCCCCCCCTTGATAAGGGGGGGTTGGGGGGGTTAGTTTCTTGCTGCTGGGAGAGGAATTTAATTAAGTCGGTTTGGAGTGATGCCAGGGGTGGCGCGTTGCGGAGACTTCGCCAGATGATGTAGTCGAATTCGTGTTGAATTTGTGAGATTAGTTGGAGAGTAAGGGCGGTTTTGCCAATACCGGATAAGCCTAAGATGGTGATGAGGCGGGTGCGGCCCAAAATCCAGTTTTCGAGGGTGGTGAGTTCGGATGTGCGGTTATAGAATAGGTTGGGTTCTGGTGCGTCGCCTAAGTCTTGACATAGTTTTGGTTTAGTATTGCTTGTTTGTTCCTTAAAAGTTTCCTCTTGTAACGATTCAGGTTGTGAGACTTTTGGAGAGTAAAAAGTATCTGCGGAGATGTTACGAATATGAATACAGCCATTCCCGACGAGTGAGACATTGGAAACTTGTAAATTTTCCAGCTTGGCTCTAAAATTTGCTTTAGATACTTGTTCCTCGCCTAATGCAACTGACATAAGTTTCCATAATTTAAAGCCAACCTCTTTAACGTATTTCTCAGAGCGATGGTTGCGAGCTGCAATTTCCTTATATTTTTGATTGTTCCAAGCGCCGCGCAGTATAGCCTTTTGCAGACTATCTAAGTGTTTTCCCGTAGAAGTCAAAGCTAGATGGTCAACAAATTCTAAGGCATCTTCAATATCCATTAGTCACGCAGATGCAAGGGTTTGACTTGATTGTAACCCAACTAAATATGACTTTTTCGGTAGAAACCAGCTAAATTTGACTTTTTATGTCTAGTTGGGATGGAAACAACCTACTAAATATGACTTTATCTGGCTTGACAAGCTTTGGTATTTAGGAAAGAATTTATACTTAAGACAACAAACAGATAAATAAACCAACAAAAAGCTAAAAAATAATTCAGTTAGGTTTTATACAAGGAAACGCAAAATCTAGGAAATGGGGAGAAGCATTTAAAATCGTTTTTTTTGCCCCTAACATCTGTCGGGAGTGCCACTCTATTGTCTTAATCAGTGACCAATCCAAATATTGAGTAAGTTAAGATGTCTGACCTAAGCTCAAGAACCACCGAACACCTAGACTACCCATTCCTATTAGTCACGCACATGGTCTGTGCAGATCAGCAGATTCACAGTGAAGAGTCGAAAGCACTACGCGAACTAGCAACGCAGATCGGCGCTTCTCAACGCACTCTCGCTGAGATGGAAAAAATTCTAGCTCAAGAGGAAAACCAGCTTTCTGTAGAGGATTTAGCTCCGAAAGTGTCACCCGGTGAGCAAAGTGAGGCCATGTCGCAAATGTTGGCGATCGCCTATGTTGACGGTTTCTGTTCAGCATTAGAACGCCAGATGGCGGAACAAGTAGCACGGATTTGGAACTGGCCAGCGGGAGAAGTACAGCGACAGCTTGTAGAAGCAGGAGCCTTCACTGATACCCGATTCCTAGGCGAACACAACCAACAACAGAAAGTTTCTTTCGGTGCGCGTTTCCTTAAAGGGGCTGATTCTCTCCTTTCACGCGCATTGGTGGATAATGTAGCAAAGCTCACTGGGAGTGAGCAAAAAGTTGAGCAAATACGCCGGGAAATCCTGTTAACAGGGCCAGAATATGACGAGGCAATTCGTCAGTGTGCAGTCATCGCTGATGAAGATTACAAATTTGCCGAATTGGCACTTAAAAGAGCTTTACTAGCACTTTCCAATTTTGGCAAAAATATTCAAGTGACTATCGAAGACATCAAACATAAAACAGGTAGTAAAGGTCAAGCTACCACTGCAAAAGAAGTAACCAAGCAACTTGAGGAAACTAGAAATGCTCTAATTGCAAAGATTATTAAAGAAATGGAAAGTGTGCGCGAGTCGCTTCGGGCAAAGGAACGCGCTCTCAATCATTTCAGCATTACCTTTATGGGAAGGACTAAGGCTGGCAAAAGCACTCTCCACGCCATAGTTACAGATGATGGATGGGATGCTATCGGTGTAGGTAAGCAGCGCACAACTAGGTTTAATCGGGTGTACGAGTGGAAGAATATTCGCATCATTGATACTCCTGGGATTGGCGCTCCGGGTGGCAAAAGTGATGAAGAAATTGCTAAAAGTATTATCGATGAGTCAGATGTAATTTGTTATGTCGTGACAAATGACAGTATCCAAGAGAGTGAGTTTGCTTTCTTGCGGTTACTAAAGGAAAAAGCCAAGCCATTAATTATCCTCCTGAATGTCAAGAATAACCTGCGGGACTCTCGTCGGTTGGAGCATTTCTTACAGAACCCTGATAAACTGTTTGAAATGGATGGTCAAAGTGGTATAGGTGGACACATTGAACGTATTCGTCGCTACGCTCAAGAGCATTATGTTAATGACTACTTCGATATTGTTCCTGTGATGCTGTTAGCGGCGCAGCTTTCCCGCGAACCAGAACACGAAAAGAAGAAAAAGGAGCTTTTTAAGGCAAGTCGGATGCAGGATTTTCTTGATTCAATTCGTGTATCTCTGGTTAATCATGGGGCAATTCGTCGCTCTCAAACTCTGCTAGGTTCTACCGTAGGTGCAATTGATAATCCTTACCAATGGGTAAATCAACAAGCTTTAGTCTATGAAAAATTGACAGAGACGCTGAGAAATAAGCGTGAGGAAATCCAAAAGGACATCCAAACAGCAGCTAAGGATGCTAAAGACTCTTTACTGCAACAAATCGAGAGGATTTTTCAAGATGCTATAGAAGCCGTTCCATCTTTTGCAGAAGACCATTGGAACTGTAACCAAGTTACCCAGAAGCTGGGATGGGAACAAAAACTAAAAGCCCTTCGATTTGAAGATCGATTAAAAATAGCTTATGAAGAGGCTAGCAAAAAATTTAATAAGGAAGTTCAGGAAGCTCTTGAGGAAATAGGGAATGAATTACAGCTAATATCTCAACTTGGCAGCAGTGATTTCAGCTTTAATGAGCAGGATTCAAACAATTTTCAAGATTTTGTCCGAATTTGTGGAAGCCTTTTAGGGATAGCAGGAATTATAGCGTTTGTCGTCGCTCTTCCTTTTGCCCCCGCTATCGGGATTGTAACTGCTGTTGTTAGCGGGATTGCCGGAATGTTTAAATCTCAAGATGAAAAGCGACGCGAGGCTGTTATCAATATCTCAACTTCATTGGAAACTCAGCTCAAGACTCAGAAGCAAAACACTCTACAGCAGGCTCAGCGCGAATTTGGTAAGTATTCTGATTCTGTAACCACTAATATCAACATCTATTTTAAAGAATTGATTGCAGGACTAGAGGCGATCGCGACTCAGCTTGAAGAAGCAAAAAAGGAGTTATCGGATTCAGAAAATTATCTAAATCGTGCTTATGCCAAGCGAATCATTGACTGGTCTACTGAACAACAGGAACCCTTGACTGTTAAAGGTATCAACCAAACCATTTATAAAGTCGAACGTGATTTTGGGCGCCATATGAAGATTGTCACAAAATCCAAAGTTCAACGACTAAAATTACTAGAGGATATTAAACACATCGTTCAAGAGGATATTTCCTTTAGCAATCTCAAACCTACCCAAAAGGACTAAACTATCATGACTCAGAACAACCCCAACTTTAAAGCGGCTGATGTCGGTGCTTATTTCAAGAAAACGCTAGTAAAATTTGACAATTTGCTGGCTCAGGGAAACACAGCCGAACTAACAGCGATTCGCAAAAAAGTGCGCGATGAGTTAAAAGAGTATCGAGAACAGGGAATTCTCGGCGTAGCTTTTGTGGGGCAGTACAGTGCAGGCAAATCAACTATTATCTCTGGCATTACAGGACGGCGCGATATCCGTATTGATGCTGATATTGCTACTGATAAAACTACCAATTATGACTGGAACGGCATCAAGCTAATTGATACGCCTGGACTTTTTACAGACCGCCAAGATCACGATGAGATTACTTATGAGGCAATCAACAAATCAGACTTGCTGGTTTTCTGCCTCACCTATATGCTCTTTGACTCACTGACAGCAGAGAATTTCAAGAAGTTAGCCTATGAAAAAGGCTATCGCTGGAAAATGATGCTGGTTATCAATAAAATGTCTGATGAAGCAGGAGAAGAAGAGGAAAAGATTGTCAACTACCGCCAAAGTCTTGCCGATGCACTGAAGCCTTACAGTCTTGATGAATTTCCTATCTGCTTTATTGATGCCAAAGACTACTGTGAAGGCATTGACGGCAAAGATGATTTTCTGACGGAAATCAGCCGCTTTCCAACTTTTATTGAGGCTCTCAATCAGTTTGTAGAGCGTCGTGGCTCCCTGGCTCGTTTTGATACACCCGTCCGAATTGCTCTAAGCTGCGTTGATGAGGCTCAGTTGAGTTTTACTCGCAACTCTAACGAAGATTCGGCTTTTTTTGAAGTGCTGACACGGTTATCTCGCACAGTGCGTAAAGAGCGCGATCGCCTGCGAACCAAGGTTAAAAATATAGCCCTGGAGATGTCTTCAGGAGTTGCTAGCGAAGGTAACACTCTTGCCGCAGCAGTAGGTAGCGATCCGAACTTTGAAAGGCTTAATAAACAAACTGAACTCAACGTGCAGAAGCACTATGAGAAAGCAGAAACCAAACTGCAAGAAGCTGTTAATGTAGCCGTTGAAGATATCCGGCAGGAGGTTGAAGAAGTGCTAGAAGGTAATCTAGTCAAGAGTTTTGTTGCTTGCCTAGATAAAAATCAAAACATATCAGCCCAAAATCTGGGGGCTGGTATGGATGTAGAGCGACTTAAAAGCCAAGTTGGTTTGCTTAAAAACATCGGTGAGACAGCAGGGGTGAAACTGACCACTTTAGCATCGAGGGGTTTTGCAAAAACCGCTGCTCAACAAGGATTTCTCCGCTCGATAGATGTAGCAGGAAGCGGTTTACATCAAAGTGTTGTCGCTGTAGGAAAATTTGTCGGCTTTAAGTTTAAGCCTTGGCAGGCGGTTGGTATGGCCAAAAACATCGGCAATGCTGCTAAATTCCTGGGGCCGGCTGTAGCACTTGTTTCGGTAGGAGTAGATATTTTACAAATGCGACAAGAACATGAGCGAGAAAGGCAAATGTCTGATGTCCGTCGTGATATTACCAGTCAGTTTCAATCAATAGCAAAAGACTTGGAAAATCAAATTGAAATACAGCTCTTTGAATTTGAGCAACAGGTTTACGGAGAGATTGAGAAGCAAATTGCAGCGGCTCGCCAGAAGGAAGAGGAAGTGATTTATGCTTCTAATAATTGGGTAAAACAACTGGCAGAAATCCGTAAGGATTTTGACGGGATTATCCAGTACATCACGAAGGCAACAGCTAATCCGAATACTTGAAGCTGAAAAAGTGCGATCGCCCTTACATCCCAAATTGTCCCAAAGCGCGATCGCCCTAACTATTTTATTAATTAACCTATTTTACTGCGACAGCCAACTGCAACCCCAATTTATCTAGTAGAGTTATTAAAGCATAAATTTCCTCGCCCCCACTCTCAGACAACATTCGATCGAGCTTCTCATATATAAGTTTAGCTTCTGTCGATAACTTATTCATCTGTAAATAAGCATCCACCACATCTTTAAGTCCTGCTCGCAGCAATTCAGGTTCGGGGCCTTCTGACTCCAATTCCAACATAACCTCGATATAGCTAGCAGCACTTTCAGGGGTTTTTAAAGAAGAAATTAAGTATTCGTGGTAGCTTCTAGTTGTTGGCACTTTGAGTTCTTTCATAATCTCTCCAGTATTTTTTAGCTTGGCTAATATCTTGTTCTTGAGTGCTTTTATCACCGCCACATAGCAGCAACACAACTGTTAACCCGATTTGTCCAAAATAGATCCGATAGCCAGGGCCATAATCAATCTTAAGTTCATAAACTCCGGCTCCTACGGAGCGATAGTCTCCCAGATTGCCTAGCTCAACTCGCCTGAGTCGTTTCTTGATTTTAGATACAGTTTTCGTATCTTGAAAGGAATCAAGCCATCCTTCAAATGGACTTGTCCCATCGGCTTTCAGATAGTTCTGTACTTCTCGTGGTTGAGCTTCCATAATTTTAACACAGGCGATCGGGATTTTAAGGGGAGTGGTAGCGTGTCGCTACTTTTTTAAACCTTCTGACTCAAGTGCAACTCACCCACAATCGGTAATTCAAATACATTACTCTCTCGCAACCGCTTTGAGAAAAACATAACTTCCAGATTTTCAATTTCCTCCGTATCAGAATTGAGACGAGCCACAATTCCATAGTCTAGTTCTTGCGATTCTTGCTCGGCATAAGGCGAACATTTATTGACGTACAAAATATCCCCGATAGCATCGTATTTAAAAGTTAGTTTTTCGGCCATATAATCTCTCCTTGGGTAACATTTTTTGTTAAGTAAGCTGTCACGATCCATCCACTAGCGATTTCTGGGAACTGTATCATTCACAACAGCTACTACAACATACCTACCCTTGCGACCCTTACCATACTGCTGTGAAAATAGAAAAGTATTGCCGAAACGTAAATCACATCGAAATCTGGGTCAGCTAGAGTTTTAGCAATTTTTTCCTGATAAGATGGTAGCAAATCGGGATGTGTATCCACAATATGTAGTTCTCGCTCTTCAGTGAGTTCAACCTCGCTATCGAGATAGGGACATAAAAATTGTGTTGTCACATTCCTCCATTCTTACCAGTCCTAGTTACCTAACTTTTAGATGACCATAATTACCTGACAAGTTTAGCGATCGCCCTTACACCCCAAATTGTCAAAAAGCGCGTGAAGCGCAGCTATCCCGTAGGGAATCGCCCCTACATGAATTATTCAAGCTAACTCCGACACACTCAGCCGCCCTTCTACGGGTTCATACTCATCCTCTAAAAGCCAATACTGCGCCTCATCATAACTCTGACTAGAAAACACAACTTTATAACCCTCAGCCGGATCGTATATCCGACAATTTCCCTCAGCGTCACTTAGTAACAAAAGCAGATAAGGCGGTGAAAGATTGGGATCGATCCATACCTCTGTAAATTCCCAGTTATTCTTCACTAAATCGGCTTCGAGGCGTAACGTGGTATCGGTTTTCTGCATCAATTTTTATCTCTCCGTAGTAAAGTAAAAGACGGCTACCATCCGGGTCAACTCTATAACCAATTGATTCAGCAAAAAACATACCATAACGATCGTAGCCCCGAATCGTACCTGTAAATTCTCCCTCTTCTATTATGGCTTGAGCTACCTGATTCATAGTAGCCTCATCGTTAAAAATATGAGCAGCACGTCCTTTATTAAGCAGTCTTCTCATTTGTGGCGTGTCTGGCAAGTGTTTAGCAATGTGCCTGCTGTCAAGGGTGATTTGGCGATTAATTCCACTCATTAATTAATTACTGAGCATACAAGTATGATTAAATCATGCGACCGCCCATCTTCCCCCCTATACTTGTAAAAATTCTTCATCCGAGATACACTAGGTAATAGAAAGCAAGCAACCTCTGATGATGGAAGCAAAAACCTTATGAACACTCAAAGCTTCACAGCCATCATTTACAAAGAAGAAGATATGTACATTGCCGAATGTCCAGAAGTCGGCACAGTTGACCAAGGCGAAACCATAGAAGAAGCAATCGCCAACCTCAAAGAAGCTACAAAACTCTATTTAGAAGAGTGTCCCTTACCAAAAATAAGTCCCAGGTTTGTAACGAGCATAGAGGTTAGCTATGCCTAAATTGCCCAGAATATCAAGCCTAGAAGTAATTTGTGTACTAGAACGTTTAGGCTTTTATCAAGCTAGGCAAACGGGTAGCCATATTGTCCTCAAAAAACCTCTCCCAGACGGAGAAATTGTTTGCGTTGTGCCACTCCACCGCGAGTTAAAAATTGGTACTCTCAGCGGTGTTCTCAAGCAAGCAAAGATCACACCCGATGAGTTTATAGCGAATTTATAAGTGCCAAACTCATAAATTATAGAAAAGTAAAACCCGATCGCCCTTACACCCCAAATTGTCAAAAAGTGCGATCGCACATAACCCTCAACAAGACAGCGATGGAGGGAACGGCAATGCCGTTTCCCTCCCCCAAAATAATCCATCGCACTTTCAGGATGTAACCATCGCCAGATTAACAGTAGGGAAACGGCACAGCCGTGTCCTGATTTCGGCTACTCTTAGATATTGCAACTCATATCCCCAGATAATTGACTGAAACGCGCATTCTCCCGGTAGTCTACCGGACAGTCAATCACGCAAGGGACATCTTGAGCAAGGGCTTCTTTCAGAATCGGAATTAAATCCGTTGCAGCTTCCACTCGATAGCCTTTTAAACCCATACTTTCGGCAAATTTAACAAAGTCTGGATTGCCAAATTTGACGAAATCTGAATGACCAAAATAATCTTGCTGCTTCCATTCAATCAACCCGTAACCGCCGTCATTAAAGATCAGCGTCACAAAATTAGTACCGACACGCAAAGCAGTTTCTAACTCCTGACAATTCATCATAAAGCCGCCGTCGCCGGTGACTGCTACTACTTTGCGATCGGGATAAACGAGTTTTGCAGCCACCGCGCCCGGAATCGCAATTCCCATCGCCGCAAATCCGTTGGAAATCAAACACGTATTCGGGCGATCGCAATGATAGTGCCGCGCCATCCACATTTTGTGAGCTCCCACATCAGATATCACAATATCTTCCGGGCCCATGACTTGCCGCAAATCGTAAATGAGTTTTTGCGGCTTGATCGGGAAACCGTCGTCGGCTGCATATTGTTCGTACCCAGCGCGAATATCCGCCCGCAATTGCTTAGCAAAAGGGTCTACTTTCTCCATGCGATCGGCACGCTGCAAAATTTCATTGAGGGAATCAGAAATATCCCCCACAACTTCAACCAGAGGAATATAACTGCTGTCAATTTCTGCTGCCAGAGCTCCAATATGAATAATCGGGATTTTCCCGTCTGGATTCCACTTTTTCGGGGAATATTCAATCAAATCGTAGCCAACAGCAATCACTAAATCCGTTTCTTCAAAAGCACAGCTAATGTAATCCCGTTTTTGCAATCCCGTCGTCCAAAGTGCCAAAGGATGAGTGTAAGGAATTACGCCTTTGCCCATGAAAGTATTAGCTACAGGAATATTCAATCGAGTAGCAAATTGTGTCAAAGCCTCGCTGGCATTAGCGCGGATCGTGCCATTTCCTACTAACATCAGAGGACTTTTTGCCTTGGAAATTGCCACAGCCGCTTTATTCAGGCTTTGATAAGCCCCAAAAGTTTTTTCGCGGTTGTCTTGGGTTAGCGGATGTCCTTCAACAGTCATTGCTGCGATGTTTTCTGGCAAGTCAATATGAACTGCTCCCGGCTTTTCACTTTGAGCTACTTTAAAGGCTTTGCGGACAATTTCTGCCGTCGTGCTGGGTCGGACAATTTGAGCATTCCACTTAGTAACAGGTGCAAACATGGCGACCAAATCTAAATATTGGTGCGATTCAATGTGCATTCTGTCTGTGCCCACTTGTCCGGTAATTGCTATTAAAGGAGCTCCGTCTAAGTTAGCATCAGCAACTCCTGTCATTAAGTTAGTTGCGCCCGGTCCCAAGGTGGACAAACAAACGCCTGCTTTGCCGGTGAGGCGGCCGTAAACGTCTGCCATGAAGGCGGCGCCTTGTTCGTGACGAGTAGTAATAAATTTAATTGAAGAGTTTCTCAGGGCTTCTAAAACTTCTAAGTTTTCTTCGCCTGGAAGCCCGAAGACGTATTCCACTCCTTCGTTTTCTAAACATTTTACGAGTAGTTGAGCAGTGTTCATTTCCGTTTTTTTCCTCTGTAAGTGTGGATTTTTTATCGGGTCAAATTCTCGTAAAAATACTCAATTAATTTCGGTTAGCCGCAGACAAACGCGGATTAACGCAGATTAATTAATAATATTTTTACGAGCAGTGTATCGAGTTTTACTTATTTTACCCACACTGTTTTAATGTTGACAAATTCGTGGATTCCTTGGATGCTCAATTCGCGTCCGTAACCGGAGCGTTTGATGCCGCCAAAGGGCAATCTGGGGTCTGATTTTACTAAGCCGTTGATGAATACGGCGCCTGCTTCTAGTTCGGAAATAAACCGATCGCTCTCTTCTCTTACTGTAGTCCAAGCCGTCGCACCCAAGCCAAAAGATGTGCTGTTTGCGAGTTCGATCGCCTCATCGATGCCTGCAACCCGGAATACTAAAGCTACCGGACCGAAAAATTCTTCTTGACGCGCCGCAGCATCCGGGGGAATCTCTGCCAGAATAGTTGGCAAGTAGAAATTACCGGCATTCTCTGACAATGCGCGGCCACCTGTCAGAAGTTTTGCTCCCGATTGGATGCAAGTTTGCACTTGATTGTCCAAGTCTTTGAGGATTGCTGGAGTAGCTAAAGGGCCGATATCGGTTTCGGGCAACATCGGATCGCCTACTTTTAATTGCTCGATTTTTTCGACAAATCCTTTGATGAATTCGTCGGCGATATCTTCTGCTAAAATAAAGCGTTTGGCCGCGATGCAAGATTGACCGTTATTTAGCATCCGCGATGTCACAGCAGTTGATAAAGCTGCTGCTAAATCAGCACTGGGCATCACTATAAAGGGGTCGCTTCCTCCTAATTCCAGTACAACTTTTTTCAAGTTTTTGCCCGCATTTGCTGCTAAACTAGCACCTGCAGGTTCGCTGCCGGTGAGGGTTGCTGCTTTGATCCGATCGTCCGCAACGATATCGGCTACTTTGTCGGCGCCCACTAACAAAGTTTGAAAAACGCCTTCGGGAAAGCCCGCTTCCGTGAAAATTTCCTCTATTTTCAAAGCGCACTGCGGCACGTTGGAAGCGTGTTTTAGCAAGCCGACATTGCCCGCCATCAGCGCCGGCGCCGCAAACCGAAAAACTTGCCAAAATGGCAAATTCCACGGCATGACGGCTAAAATAGCCCCTAGTGGTTGGTAGCGAACAAAGCTGCTGCTAGCGTCAGTGGTTGCCGGTACGTCTGCCATAAACTGAGCCGCATTTTTGGCGTAATAGCGGCAAACTAAGGCGCATTTTTCCACTTCGCCGATCGCAGATTTGAGCGTTTTGCCCATTTCCAGGGTCATCATTTCAGCGTAAATTTCGCGATCGCGCTCCAAGATATCTGCCGCTTTTTGCATCCACAGAGCTCGCTGCTCAAATGGCAGGTGGCGGTATTTGTTAAAAGCTTGCTGTGCTAATTCCAGCTTAGCTTCTATTGCCTCCGAGGAGATCGCCTCGAAAGTTTTCAGCGTTTCTCCCGTTGCCGGGTTGATAGTAGCAATAGCCATTGTTTCATCTCCTGCCTGAAAAACACAAAAACCCCCTCTAGTTTTCAAGCTAGGCGGGGATTTGTATCAACCTATTACAAAATGGGAATTTACCAGCCACGTTTTCTTTCAAGTCTTGCGAATTTGCAAGTGTCGTGATTTGTTTAAAACTCTCTACTTTTAATTATAGTCCAGAGTCTCGATCGCAAATCTTAAGAAAATTCGTTCTTCAACTGGCTCTCTTAGTCTCTTACAGAGGGACTTCGTTTGGCTCTTGAGCGATTTTCATATCCGAATCATCTCTTAAAGTCCCCCTTCTTAAGGGGGATGCGAGGGGGAGCGAGACTTCTATACAAAGTTAAAAATTAAAACAGACATCTTGCAGAATTCTCGCTTAACAGGCCCGACGGCCTGTTCCCCTCTACATTTCTCAATTCCTCTCCCTCAAACAGACTGTTCCTGGACGTAATCCTGCACGTAAGACTGATAGTAATACCTGCTGCCCTTATCGTTATTCGCCACCATTCCCAACAGCGGAATCCCCGCCATTTTCAAATCTTCAAAAGCCAACACCAGCGCCTCCCGCTCAGTTTGATGCAGCCCCACTACCAGCATCAATCCGTTAGTGTGAGCCGCCAACAAATTCGCATCCGCCAAACCTAAAAGCGGCGCAGTATCGTAAATAACTAAGTCAAAATGACTTGACAAAGCTGCCATTAAATGCTGCATTTTTTTGGAAGAAAGCACCTTTGTGGGATCGAGAGGAACCGGACCGGAAGTTAACACAAACAAATTTTCATCGCGGGGCGATCGCAAAATCAACTTTTCCACATCCACATCATCCGCGATCGCATTGTGTAAGCCTTGCCAATTCGGTAAACCCAGCATTTCGTGTACCTGCGGGCGCCGCAAATCCGCATCCACCAACAGCACTTGCTGGCCCATTGCAGCCGCCGCCCGCGCCAGATTTACTGCGACAGTAGACTTGCCGTCAGCTACTTGACAAGAAGTAATTACACAAGAATTGATCGGAGTATCAACGTTTAGCAACCGAATATTAGCATTGAGCGATCGAAAAGCTTCTTGAAAAGCATCCGTCGGCATCGGCGAACTTGCCACATCCACCGAACTTGTCTCAGCAGGAGGAAGTCTCAAAATTTTATCGCTAGCAGGAATCACCCCCAACAAAGGCAGCCGAATCGAATGTTTGACATCCTCCGGAGTTTGGAACACCGTTTTATTGTTAAACCGTTCCGCCAACTGCGCCGCCAGCATACCGAACAGCAAACCAGCCAATCCTCCCAAAGCCAAATTCAAAGGCATAATCGGAGCAACAGCCATCAACTCGCCATTTTTGTAGCGCGGAATTTCCGGCTTAGCAATAACTTCCCAAGCCACCTCTTTTTTACCCACTGATTCAAGCTGCAAAGCTTGCTGTTTTGCCAGCAAACTATTCAGCGTATTGTTAGTCAAATCCAACTCGCGCTGCAAATCCGAATAGCGCCGCAAAATCACCGGTAATCCTTGAGAGTATTGATTCAACTGCTTAGCAGCTTGTTCCAAAACTTGATTCCGCACGCCCAGCACCTGAATTAAATTAGCAGTACCAATAAACTGCTCGATTAACTTAATCCGCACCGGATCTTGAAAAGCCAGCACTTGCGAATTTACCTTAGCCAAATCAGTTCCCAGAACCTCTTGGGCTTCTTTCTTCAACACAGGAATTAGGTTTTTGCGCTGTTCTCGCAACAATTGCATTTGCGGAGTTTCGTCTGTAAACGTAGCCGAGTTAATCGCAATTTGCCCTTCTAATTGCTGCAATTGAGTCAGCATCGCTTGATAGCGGGGAGCTTGACTCAGAGCCGAAGCCATCAGCGCTTGCTTCTGGTTCAGTCCGAGCTGATTTTGGAGATTGGAATAGAGCAATCTCTGCTGATTTAGCTGCGTTTGCGCGTCCAATCTTTGCGTTTGAAGTTGGCTGATTTGCTGCGCCAGTTGTTGGGTTTGAATTTGCGGGTCGATGAAATTGTACTGCTGCCGCAACTTTTGAATTTCTGTTTGCAGAGCTTGTTGGCGCTTTTGCTGGTTGGGAATTTGCGATTTCACAAAATCCAGAGTCTGACTAATTTGAGTTGTGGTATCTTGCACGCTGTAGTTGCGGTAGCCTAGCGCAACTTTTTCCAAAACAAACTGAATTTTTTTCGGGTCATAATCCCGATATCTAACTTCGATAATTTTGGTATTTCTGAACCGATTGATTGACAGCCTGGTTTCCTGAGAAAACGGCAAATTATCGGCTTTTTGGTTCAAGAGGTAGTTGTAATTTATTTCCGGATATTTAGCCTGCAACTGTTTAATAATCGGCGACATTACTTGCGGGCTTTGCAAAACTTGAATTTGCGATTCGTAGTCAAAACCGGCATTTTCTGTCGTTGCGGGGGCCGCTGGTTGCACTTTCAGCTCACCGGAGTATATCTTGGCTAAAGTATTTTGCGTAACTGCTGGTTCTACTAATAATTGAAAGCGCCCTTCGTATTCGCTTTTTTGAGTCAGCGTCCAGGCGAAAACCCCGGTAGTCACTGCCGCAGCTACGCCGATGACTAAGAGGGAGCGATTGCGGCAAACTTCCCAAAAACTTAACTCTTCTTCCTCTGTTTGGTTTATGCCTAAAAATTGATCTTCTTCATAAAGCACGGAAGATATTTTTTGCAGATCGGCGGTTTTTTTAGGGTTATTAAACAGTGCTAATTGAGATCTTTTCCCTGGTTTCATTTGATTTCTACAACTTATTAGTTTAACTGTCTGTACCGTTGGCGCCGTTTCAGAAACCCGGTTGATTCCTATAATTTCGTTAGCAAACCGAAAACTTTTCTAGAAAGCGGGTTTCTGAGACCTTAATGCTAGTCTATTCAAATCACTGAAAAATATTGAACAATCGAAATATTCCTAACAGGGGGCTTAAAGGAGCGAGAGTCCCGCCTACATTATCCGAGAACGTAGCGCGGCCCGATCGCCTTACCATAATTACATCATTATTTTGCAGTTTGGGATTAGTTTCTTGATTTGCTGTTGCGGAAAAATTCACCTTAACAGTTAGCTGCGAAACAGTGCCGTTAGGATTGAGGCGAATTAAATCCACCGAATCCATTTGGGCCCGCGCTTTATTAAAACCTCCCGCTGCTACCAGCGCTTGATTTAAAGTAGTGTTGGGCACCATAGCAATCGATCCGGGTTTCACGACTTCTCCCACAATGTTCACCTTAATTGTATCCGGTGAAAAATTAGAATTAGCAACTTGTTCGTCTGGGGCTGCATCGAGATTTTCAGCTTTGGGAACGATTACCGTATCTCCCTGTTGCAGCGCTAAATCTTGGGATACATCTCCCCCTTCCAAAAGTTGCCACAAATTCACATTAATAATTTGTTCTGTACCCGCCCGTGTCAGGCGGCGAACTTGTATTTGTCTGATATCAGCTATCGGCGTAATGCCGCCCGCCATTTTAATTGCCCTCGTTACAGTTTGCTGCAAAACAGTTTCCCCGCCGTCTGTTTCCTTGGCAGCAAACAAACCTGAATTTGCACCCATTTCATTCTCTTGTACCCTACTTTGAACATCTCTTGCCAAAGTATAAGTACCGGGGCGAGTTACTTCGCCCACCACAGCAATATTAATTGGTTGAGTGCTTTGTCCGGTAATATTAGCTACTGCTAAAGTTGGTGCTTCTTGGCGGTTGAGGCTAGTTACAGTGGGAATAAATATAGTATCGCCGTCGCGCAAAGTCATATCGGCCCGCAAATCGCCGTTTTGCAATAATTCCCACAAATCCACACTAATAATTTGTTCCGCTGCGTTGCGCTGGGGGCGGCGGATTTTGATTTGCCGCACGTCTGCTGACTGCGTAATTCCGCCGGCCATTCGCAGAGCCCGCGATATTGTCGGCATTTGAGTTCCCATTTGCTCTGCTGTGCCTCCGGGACCTGCTGCTGAGGATATTGTATAAGCTCCGGGGCGGTTGATTTCGCCCGCGATCGCAATTTGCAAAGGACGCGGCGCTAGCAGTTTCAGGGTAATCCAAGGACGTTTGAGGTATTTGCCGTATCGGTCTTTAACAGCATTAGAAGCTTGTTCTAAGGTCATCCCGTACACCGAAACGCTGCCAATTAACGGCAAACTCAGGGAACCGTCTGCCTGTACTTGGTGTTGACCGTTGGGGCCGCTGTATTCCGGGACGTTGAAGATGTCCATTTGAATGCGATCGCCCGCTCCCAAAGTGTAAACTTCCGATCGTACACTTGAAGGTGCACTTGCCGGAAATCCCTGAAATCCCGGTGCTAGAGGTACCGGTACAGCAACAGGAGAACCCGAAGCAGGAGGAGGAGGAGGAGGCAAAAACTGCGCCGCTGCAGGAGATGAACCCACCGCCGCCGCCAGCACTGACACTGTTAAACTTTGAATCATTAAACTTTTGACAGCATTGCTTGCCCAATAACCCAGCTTGCAGCTTTTGCTGGAAACGTCTCCCTCAAATCCTCTCCTTGCAGGAAACGGGAGAAATTCTTCCCTTGGACTCTCCGCGAAGGGGACACAAGGGTGAGATTTTTTCTCAAGTTGCACGCCGCGCAAATAAATTTTCACCACCATCGCTTTTTGCCTTTATGCTCATCCAACCCTGCCAACCTCAAATGTAACCCAACTGCTCTAACTTGGTCAGAACTTTTTTAACACTCTCTTCCACACTTTCTCGCTCTGTGTAACAAATAATCTCAGGATTGACCGGTTCTTCATAAGGATCGTCTATTCCGGTAAAACCCTTAATTTCTCCTGCTCTGGCCTTAGCGTACAGCCCCTTGACATCGCGACCTTCGCACACTTCTAACGGCGCTGTGACATATACTTCAACAAAATTTGGCTCCATTGCTCTAATTTCGTCGCGAATTGCTCTGTAGGGGCTAATAGCTGCGGTCATTGCGGCTACTCCATTGCGGCTCAGCAGGTGAGCTACAAATCCAATCCGCCGAATATTAGTATCTCGGTCTTCTTGGCTAAATCCCAAACCTTTTGACAAGTTGGTGCGAACGACATCTCCATCCAATATTTCAACTTTGCAACCTCTTGCCTTCAATTCGGGTTCGAGAGCTTTGGTGATAGTTGTCTTGCCGGAACCGCTCAGCCCGGTGAACCACAAAATAAAACCTTTTTCCATTTTCAATTGCTTGGTTAGTAGTGAATAGTGGGGAAATTACGCGACGTATTATTTTACTGTCTCGGTTCCCCATTTTCTGATTCTTTTTGATTTGAGATGCGATCTGACTCTCACAATAACTAATTTTTTTTAGTGAACTAACCTGACGGTCAACTGAGTACAGTTAGACCGCAGGCTTCTTTTTCCTTTTTTTCAAATGCTTTTTTGAGTGACGGAGTTCCCCCGCCACTTTCGTAACTCAATCCAATCTTCTTTATAAGTTTGGCTGAATTTTCATCTCGATCCAAGGATTCTCCACACTGACAAGAATGCCACCGATCTGATAATTCTTTCGGAACTTTGTTGAGGCAATCCCAGCAATGTTGAGAAGTTCCTTTGGGGTCAACAAATAGAACAGTTTTACCTAACTTCCAAGCAACATATTTGAGAACGCTGGCGAATTGTCCGTGAGCAGCATCAAGCATGGATTTGTTCAAGCCACTTTTTGCTGACTGGCCGTTCGGCAAATAAACCAAATTGCCATTCTCAATGTCAGTTTTAGGCTGGGCGCGTCTAGTTAGATTTTTAACACTCAAGTCTTCAACAACTAAAACTTCACACTTGCTAAGTAACTCATGTGCAGTTTTGAATTGAAAATCTAATCTAGCTCTAGCTACGAACTGATGGAGTTTGGAAATCTTGTCCTTGATAACTTTCCAAGGCTTAGAACCCTTAACTCTATTAGCTAACTTCGCTTGAAGTCTTGCTAATTTCTGGGCCGACTTCCTTAAAAACCTAGGATTCTCAACCCTTTCGCCATTGGATAGGTAAACGTAATTGGTTATTCCCAAATCAATACCAACAGTATTTTCTTCAGTCGGTTGAATTTCTGCAACCGTTACGGGAACCGTTTTATCTTCTAGCGTCAGGGAAATATACCACCCATCCGCTTCTGGGATAACTGTACCCGTCTTAACTTTGAACTTTGTTGGTATTGGACGGTGGAAAACCATAGGCACTTGACCTATTTTGGCGAGACTAATACAAATCCTATCTTGCTCGTCCTTGACAATATCTAAGTTATCTAGTTGAGGATAAGTGAAGGATTTGTAGTAGTGAAGCCCTTTGAATCTGGGCTTCCCTCTACGATTGCCGTTTTTATCGGGCGTGGTGAAATTTGAAAAGGAAGTTTCAACTCTGTTGACAACATCTTGCAAAACCTGAGAATCCAACGCTTTGTAGTCAGGAAATAGTTTTTTGGTGTTTTTTAGGTCGGCAATTTGTATCGTTTGCCACTGTACATATCCGCCTTCAATGTTCGAGAAAACATCACCTTTATTGGTCAAACAATTGCCTGACTCATCCTTTTTTCTGCCGTCCCTAGTTTGCACCCTAGTTAAGGGAATATTTTGATAAATTTCCTCAATCGGGACTATCGAAACAATCAATGGGCAGGCGTTGATAGGTGTTCTCGTGGCTTCCCACCACCTAAATCTTTCGCCGAGTCGGTAGTTGTACTGCCGACGGCAGAGTTCTAAATGAGCCACAATAGTTGTTAGTTGGGCTTTTGTGGGTTTGAGGCGGTATTTGTACGTGAGTTGCATTTTTTAAATTCCTTTTTTCGACCTACCTTAATGTACCATTTCTTTTGATTTAATGTTTAGAAAGTACATCAAAATTAAAGGTACTCGCAATGTCTAATTGTCGGTTTCCGTCCGCGACACCCGACGCTTCTGGACATCCCTACGGTAATTTATTCGGGGTACTTCGCGCAGCGCTCTGATATATCCCCTCTAAATATACCGAGGGACTTCCCGGCTGGTTGTTAACCGCAGAGGACGCAGAGGACACAGAGGCAGAGGGAAGAGGAGAAAGAGCTAATTTTAAAATCCGTAGGGTGCGCCGCCTGTGTACCCTTACATTCAATGGGCGATAACAAACGCCGAACATCTATCCGTAGCGCACCCATCACCTTACTGATCCCTTCCCAATCTAAAATCTAAATTCTAAAATCTCAAATGGTATTGCCTATGTTTTCCGTTTTGAAAGCAGATGTTTTGGTAGTCGGTGGCGGCACCGGCGGCACCGCTGCTGCCGTGCAAGCAGCCCGCCGAGGTGCCAAAACTATTTTAGTAAGCGAATTCCCCTGGCTGGGAGGAATGCTGACTTCCGCTGGCGTTTCGGCCCCCGATGGCAATGAATTAGCAGCTTTTCAAACCGGTTTGTGGGGCGCGTTTCTCCGGGAACTCCAGCAGCGACAGCCGGGAGGTTTGGATTGGGGCTGGGTCAGTTTTTTTACTTACGATCCCCGCACCGGTGCTGAAATTTTCGCTGATTGGGTTAAATGTTTGCCGAATTTGCACTGGATTTCTGGACAAACTGCTCAAGATGTGCTAAAGGAAGGATCTCGCATTTCAGGCGTCCGGTTTGCAGATTTTACGGTTTCGGCCAAAATCACTTTGGATGCAACGGAATTGGGAGATTTGCTGGCTTTAGCTGAAGTTGGGCACCGCTGGGGTTGGGAATTTCAAGCCGAGTGGGGAGAACCCAGCGCGCCGGCTGCCTCTAATGCTCTGACAGAGCGGTATTCGGTGCAAGCTCCGACTTGGGTGGCAATTATGCAGGATTTTGGCTTAGGTGCGGTGGCGCCAGAAATTCCCGCGCCGCCTCTTGACAATCCCGATCGATTTACTGGTGCTTGGGACGGTTACACTCCCGAGCAATTTCTCAATTATGGCCGGCTTCCGGGCGGATTGTTGATGATTAATTGGCCGATTCGAGGTAATGATTATGGTGAAGGAGTCGATCGACTCATTAAATCTGAAGCATCTCGACAAGAATTCCTCCAAGAAAGTCTGTGGCACACTCAAAGTTTCGCCCGCTACATTCAAACCCAACTCGGCCCCCGCTACGGCTTAGCAAAGAACATTTTCCCGATTTCAAAGATCGAAAATCAACAAAATTCTTCCCTTCTTCCTTCCTTCGCCTTACATCCTTACTACCGAGAAAGTCGCCGCTTGCGAGGGATAAGTACAGTCACAGAACAAGATATTTTGCCTGTTGTCGGTGGAAAAGTAGCTTCGTTGCCAATCAATGCCGAGGGAATTTGCTCCGCGGTGGCTATCGGCAACTACGCTAATGACCACCACTACACCAGTGGCGACATTCCCTTGCAGCCAAAATCGATCCGCTGGGGTGGCCGCTGGACGGGAACTCCGTTTACCATTCCTTACAGCGCGCTAATTCCTGCGAGTACAGACGGTTTGCTAGTCTGCGAAAAAAATATTTCCGTCTCTCACATCGCCAACGGTGCAACTCGCTTGCAACCGACGGTAATGAATATTGGACAGGCGGCGGGGATGGCGGCGGCTTTGTGCGCGGAATCTGGATGTCAGCCGCGGGAGTTGCCGGTGAGAGTTTTGCAATTCGCTTTGCTGCAAGATTCCGAGGCGAGTGCGGCGGTTATTCCTTTATTTAATTTGACACGGGGGCGATCGGATTGGCTCGATTGGCAGCGCTATTATCTCGATCGACCTCAAGCATATCCCGCCAGCGGCGAATGTCCGGAGTCAGTAGAGAAAAAAAGCCGTCAAACAGCAAATACCCACAGCCAATTTTCCGGCATTTTCCGCCGCCTCGGCGAACAAGACTGGACACTAACGCTGACAAGTCCCGCATCCTTAGCCGGTCAAACTTGGCAACTCGTGACTTTGGACTCGGAAACCGACAGATTTTTACAGAGTTGCGAAACCGAAAAGCCCCTGACAGTATGGGGCAGGCTGAATTTTGCCGGTGCTTGGCTGCTGTCGGTATCAGTAGAATTGAAGAGTTGAAACTCAAGCGGGCCCAAGCCTCGCTCGATTGCAAGGTTGCACTGATATACCTTTAAACTGTCTATCCTTTCGGCCATACTTAGACCTAAAACCCGTTTAATTAAACCAAGTCTTGACCGAAAGCATCCAGGATACAAGCCCCCGGATTCATCCGTCCAGAAATAAAAAACCTGTATCCGAGAAACTTGCCCCCCGAATTTATCCGTGGGGTCAATGCTTCAATTCTTTAATCTAAAATCTCAAATCTAAAATCGATTGACCCTCATTTAAACAGCCCGCCTAGGGCACAGATCCCCAAGAATCGCCAGAATCACTTCTCTTCCCTGTGCCCCACGGTACACCTAATTAATAAGTTTTTGATTTTTCTGGTATGGGTGCGCGTTGGCTACCGCTTCTAAATGTGTGGACAAAGCTACCCAAAACTAGATAATTTGTCCATCCCTCACTCCACGGTGTAAGTGAAAGCATTCTTTCAAGCGTGCTTACGCTTCCTCGGTTTCAAGGTTGGCTAGGAAACTCCAGTTAGAAACGGTAAAGTAATCGTGTCTACGATTAACCTTGCCGGAACGCTTGATCTGTTTATTTAGTTGGTTCCACATCGACCATACGTGCTTTTGCGAGTTCAC